>NZ_JACLCT010000033.1:0-46639 GCF_014218915.1 Chryseobacterium sp. C2(2020) | reverse complement strand
CGAACTGGATAAATGCATAGATGGCAAGGAAAACTAAATATAATTCAATATTTTAGCGTCGAGTTCACGTTAAATTAGCATAAAATAAGCAGAATGATTCCTTTACATAGTTTTTTTCAGATCAATATTAAATACTTAAGTTTTGATCAATATTTAAATAGTAATATTGAATTCTTTTTAGAAACAAATAATATAAAATTTGAAAAAAGTAACTTTTATTATTATCCGATATTATTATCCGAAAATTGAAATGAAATAAAGAATAAATTGATTACAGAATACTCTTGTATTTCTTACGAAAGCTATTGTTCATTTGAGTATTATTTACAAGCAGAGAAAACGGATGTGTTCAATGAATATAAAGACCATATGGAAACATTGTTAGATTTATTTGAAGATTCCTATTTGCTATGGAAAAAAGATATTTTAGAAAAAGCTTTTTTAAACAAAACGAAGTTTGTTTACGAAAAATTTATAAGCAATTTACAAAAAGACAGCTTGATTAAAGATTCAAGCATTTTAATTGATATTAGGTATTTTGAAGTGTTTATTCTTAAATATAATGATTGTAAGTATATAGATTGGGACTTAATATCTGAAGTTGAATATTATCCTTGGAATGTTCAAATAATTGAAAGAAGCATACAATTAAATTGGTATAAATTACTTGAAAATAAAACTACAAGAAAAATAATTTTAGATTCTGAAAACAAGAAAAATTTCAAAATAAATTACATGATTTTTCTCTGCACTTAAGTAATATTGAACGTAGTCTAAATATGGTTGAAAACAAGAAAAGTTTATTTGTTATAGCAAATACAAACGGTGTAATATCTGAAAAGTATAGAATTCAAAGAAATATAAACCAATATATCAAAGATCACTTACCACAAATAGGAATTGTTAAATGGCTAGAAAGTTCAATTTATTCAGATGATATTATGATCAGAGAAAAGTTAATGATTGACATTTATAACATTTCATAATACTAATTTATGAAATATATTTTAATTTAACAATACCCTTAAAGTTATTTTTTCAGGCTCTATTCCTAATCAATTTCTATTGAAAAAGGAACAAAAGGTCTAAAATACCAAGTTGCAATCTCTGGTTTGTCCAGTTGTTTTTCAACGTCTTTCTCTTCTATCCTGTTTCCTGCAAGGTTGGCTTCGTGAAGTCTGGGAAGTTTATTTAATATACTTATATCATCGATTTTGTTACCATAGAGGTTCAGGCGTTCCAGATTCTTAAGATTTTCTAAACCGTCGATATTTTCAATTTGATTTTCCTCAAGATTTAATATTTTTAAATTGGATAAATCCTCCAGTTTGGATACGGTGGAAAGCGAACAGTTACTAAGATCCAGTTTTTTAAGATGAGGAAGGTTGTTTAAAGCAATGATATTATTGAAGTTGCTTACAGAAAACATAAGTATTTTTAATTTTTCCAGATTGCTGATGGTTATTTTTTGATCTTCCCAAGCAATCAGATGAAGTTTCTCAAGGTTTGGAAATTGATCTTGTACGTTTATTTCACAATAATCCCTAACTTTTAACTCAAGTAATTTAACGTTGTGTAAACGAGGAAGCTCATCCATTGTATTAACTCCGCTGTATAATTTTTCAAGAAAAGGCAAGGCCGCCAAATCTTTAAGGTCTCCTCTGTCACTCAGGTTAAGCATTTTTAATGATTTTAAATGACTTATTCCTTTAAAATAAAAATCTTTATTAGTATACAGTTGTAATTTTTCCACATTTTTAAGATGTTGTAAATCCAAAATAAAAGATCCGTTATTTTCCGGCTTATCCTCTTTAGGATAAATTCCCAGCTCCAGATTTTTAAGAGATTTCATAGATAATATTTTCTGTGCAAATTCTATAGAATCAGCGCTGATATCAAGCTCTTCTAATGTGGTAAAATTTGTTATCTGGTCAATGTTCTGGATGACCTCAGTATCCAAAAGAATGATTTTTTTTAAACTTTCTTTCAGAGGCAAAAGCTTTTCGATATCTACAAAATATTGTTCTTCGTAACGATTCACTGAAAAATCTATCTTTTTCAGTTTTATAAAATACCTGAAGGCATTCTGGTTTTTTATCGCAGTCATACGGAACCTTATCTTTTTAATTTGTGCTGCCACAGCTGAATAATCTTCCAGATCTACGGTGCATTTTTCAAAGGTGAGTTGATCTAACTTTGGTAAATGTTTCAAGTAATCTGTATTGGTGAGTTTGTATCCTTCTACTGTCAGATTTCGGAGATAAGGAGCAGCCGAAAGGAGTAGTTTTGCATCAAAATCAGGCTGTATAAAATCAGGAGTCAGATCGTAATATTGTACAAATGATTCAATAACGCATTCTTTAAGTGTAAACTGTTGTGAATTATCATAATCAGGATTGGGATCATTAACTTTTAAATTAGGATCAAGATAAAGCCTTTTCAGATCAGGAAACTGACTGATATTTTTTAAACTGTCCAGTTCACAGTTGTATAATTTTAAAATGGTTATTTCTTTCGATACAGGAATAAAGAAATCGAAGTTCTTCAATTTCATACTGTCGAAAGTTAAAAATCTTAATCCACCTTTCGTTTCTCTTTGATATTGAATGTCGTTTTCTGATTCGTTGAAACGGGTGTCTTCTATCGTTAGACTGTTTAGCCTGGGAAAAAGATTCAGTTCAGAAATGTTACCGACTGTACATCTTGTGAATGAAAAATTATAAAGATAGTTAGAGACAGGCAGGAAAAATCCGGGATGGGGAACATCCATATCTTCCAGACTAATATTGCAGAAATTTCCGGGAATGGTTTCAGCTTTTGGAATATTGGGATCAAAAGTATCTTCCGTGAAAATAGAACATTTCTTCATTTTAAGATGATCTAACCCATAAAGCAGGTTCAGATCTTTAGCATCCGCAATAGAACATTCTGTTAATATGAGTGTTTGCAGGGTGTTGAAAATAGGTTTTAGAACAGAGAAATTTTCAAGATGAATATTTGAAAGCGTTAAATAACTTAATCGTTCTGAAATATAACAAAGCTTTTCGTCTTCGTGATTTTCTTTTTCAAATTTAATATTGAGGGTATTTTCGAGTTGGCTGATTATAGTTTTAGAATCATTCATATTTTTCAATTAAATAAGGGCTGTTTTTACGCAATATAAAGCATTTCCATCATATTGAAAATCATTTTGTAAATGTTTTCTGATGAAATGAATAGAAGAATATTTAAAAAAATAAAAAACTTACTTCCTCTTCGAAGACTTTCGGATATGAAGCTGAGGAGCCAGAACCACTTTTTTCTCGATGGAAACACCAAAGCTGTTTTCCTTTACACTTTCGATAAAAACCTGTCCTGCCATTTTCCCCATCGTTACCGGAGTCTGGTCAACAGAACTCATCGGAAGCTCCATAAACTGGGTGAAAGGTTCATTGGAAAAGCCAATTACGGCAACTTCCTGAGGAATTTTAATCTTTCTTTTCTTAAGTTCCTGACAGGCTCCCAAAGCAGCAAAATCACTGGACGAAAAAATGGCATCGGGAACAGATTTTCTTTCCCACAACTTTTTAATAGCATCGATTCCGGCATCAATAGAACTTCCTGTAGAAATAATATTTTCCTCTTTTACAGAAAAATGATGATCGATGAGTGCCTGTTTATAGCCATTAAGACGGTTGCGGTAAATCTCAAGATTCAGATCTCCCGAAAAATGACAGATGTTTTTATAACCTTCGCTGATGAGGTGCTCCGTAGCAATATAACCCCCTCTGTAATCATCAATCGTAACCGTACTTATTCCCGGAATATCCTTTTTACGGTCGAAAAATATGATCGGCGTATTTGATGTATCTAAAATGTTCTGGATATGTTCCGTATCAACAGTCGTTCTGGAAACTGACATGAAAATACCGTCAACCTGCGCATTAAGAAGCGTATTCAGATGCTTCTTTTCAATGATCACATCTTCATGGCTCTGGCAGATGATCACATGATAACCAAAAGGAGAAAGCTCCTCTTCAATGCCGCGTATAACAGAAGAAAAAAAGTTGGTATTGATATACGGAACGATAATTCCCACATTCTTAGTTTCACCGCTTTTTAAGGCTTTGGCAAGATTGTTCTGCTTATAGTTCATTTCTTTGGCAGTTTTTCTTACCAGTTCCTTCGTTGCCTCACTTATTCTCGGATGATCGTTCAATGCTCTGGAAACCGTTGCCACACTTACATTTAGCTTTTTCGAAATATCGTATATCGTGGCACTTTTTTTATTCATAAAAACTTTTTTCAGGATGATGATGTACTTCAAAAGGAAATACGTTATTGAGGTAAATTTAATCAAATTATGGAGATTAAAAAGCAATTGAAATGATATTATAACAGAGAACTGTTATTATAAAAAAAAAGGTATGCTTAAATTGCTGATTTTATTTGCATTAAAAAGCAGTGCGCTTAAGTTGAAAAGAGTAGATTTGCATAAAATAAAACGTATTTCCGCTATTGTTAGATTTAGTTTTCTTAAGATTTTTCTGTAACAACAGTAAGTATAAATAATTTCAGTTTTGTATTGTTAATTGAGATAGTTTTGTAATTTGTAAAAATATTTTTATAACCATGAATTTGCAGAGGAAAATATCATATACTGTTCTCATTTTACTATTCTTTTCCGGAAGTCTTTTCTCTCAGAATCCACTTTCTGAATTTAAAGATAAAATAGATTTTTACTTGCTGGATAATTTCGTTAGGATGACTGATAATGACACGGTTTTTGTCAGTAATTTATATGATTATTCTGGTGACGGTTCCCATGAATTTTATTTTTATAATAGTAAAACAAGGCAAAAAATATTTCCTTACGGATTTGAAATGGCTTATCCTTTTGTTGGAAAAACGGCTGTTGTAAAGTATAAAAACCGATGGGGATTGATTGATCGAAGTGGTAGATTTATTTTTTACTCTTTATCTTCCTATCCGATTAAATTAACTTCTTACGAAAAATATGCAGTATTCGATAATGTCGTTAAATATGATGTGAGAAATGGAATTTTCCGGGAATCTTCTATTTACTGCGGAGAGCCCGCAACGCCCGATTATTTTATATCGAAAAGCCCAAACGGGAAATATAATTTAATTGAGATGGACAAAGGACCGGTTTTTAAAACAGAAATGGATTCTATTATTTCGCAGCACCGTTTAATTTATAAAGAAAATACAGACTTACTGATTTTAAAAAAGAAAAATAAATATGGTCTTTATCTGCCAGACGGAACTGAGATTCTTAAAATAAAATTTGAAAACGCAAAATTTATAGGGAATTACGTTATGCTATACGAAAACAGTAAGTGGAATTATTATACCTATGAAAATAATAAACTCAATTTAATTCTTTCAACACCATTTGAGTGTGTTACTCCAGCTTATCAAAATAATGTTATTGGCGCATTTAAAAAAGACAACAAATACAATCTGCTAAAAACGGACGGCGAAACTTTGCCTGAAAATTTTGATTATATAAGCGAAAATGCAACTTACGGCATAAAAGAAAATAGCTTAATTATTTTCGATTCCAATGCAAATTATTATACTTACGCTGAAAAATAATTCATTTGGGCATGAGCAACAGAAATCGGGGAAAAAATACAGGAGATGATACCTTATTCGGTTCCGCAAAACAGCTTGAGAAAATGAAATTGGCAGTTCAGGATATGCAGTATTTATTAAGCCGGAATTATGCTGAAAAAGCTTCGTCGGAACTGGTGGGAAATCATTACCGCCTCAAAACAAGACAGATTCAGGCAGTTCGTGGAGCTTCCACTTCAGAAACTCAGCTTCAGAACAGAAAATCTAAACAACTCGAAATTTCTGAATTGAAAACCAAAACAATATATCTTGATGGCTTCAATGTCCTGATTTTACTGGAAAGCCTTCTTTCCGGAGCTTATATTTTCGAAGGAACGGATGGCTGTTTCCGAGATCTTTCCGGTGTTTTCGGAACATACAAAAGAGTAAATCAGACGCAGAAGGCCATTGAACTCGTTGCTTCTTTTTTGCATAAATCTCATGCAGAAAAGCTGATCTGGATTTTCGATAAACCAGTGTCAAACAGCGGAAGAATTAAACAGATGATCATGGATTTTGCCATTGAAAATAACCTCAACTGGAACGTTGAACTGGAATTTAATCCCGATAAATTTTTAGCAGAAAATGCCGAAATCCTCGTCACTTCTGATGCATGGATTCTGGATCACTGCAAAAGCTGGTTCAATCTCATCGGATATTTAATTCAGGAAGAAAACCTGTTGGCTAATGTTATCAAAATGTGTTAATTTAAACAAACGCTATATAAAACACAAATGGCACAAATATCAACACTAAAAATCACAAATAATTATTGTATTATCTGTGAAAACATTAGCATTATTCGAGTTTAAGTAAACACAAATTGCACAAATATTAACACTAAAAGCACAGATAATTTATTGTGATATTTGCGGAAACATTAGTGTTATTCGAGTTTAAGTAAACACAAATGGCACGAATAAAAACACTAAAAATCACAAATAATTTATTGGGCTATCTGTGAAAACATTAGCGTTATTCGAGTTTAAGTAAACACAAATTGCACAAATAAAAACACTAAAAGCACAGATAATTTATTGTGATATTTGCGAAAAACATTAGTGTTATTAGTGTTTAAAGAACATAAGTCGCACAAATAATTTATTGTGATATTTGTGAAAGACATTAGCGTTATTCGTGTTTTAAAAATAAAAACCATGCAATTATTTCAAAAATATACATCATTATTTTCTGCGGAATGGAAAGAAAAATATCACGCCATTCTAGCCGAAGAACATCTTGAAAATTTACAGAAAAATGTACAGAGATTTAAAGACCAAAATTTAGATTGGGATCTGCCCTATTTTAATGAAGAAATTAAAATCGACCGTGATGAAAGTTTTAAATTATTCATCTCTGTTTTAGAATCTGAAAATTCAGATCAAAACAAAGCAGAACAATTGCAAGAAATTCCTTTCGAACATTGGCTGAATATTTTAGGACAACGCCTCACTTCGGCAAGCCTTCGTGATGAAAACGCCGTTCCGCCTTTAAGAAGTTTACTGGTTGAAGCCTGCGAAAAACCTTTCAACAGCGAAATTACCATTGCGCAGAGAGCGTGGGAAAAACACGTCGGTCGGCTGAATGACGATTTCTGGGGCGAAGTAAAAGGAAATAATCAGCAGAAACAGCAAAAAGTGATGGAGAAAATACACTATATTCTCGACCACACTACATGGTGGAATGTTTTCTTTCATTACAAACACGAACTGGTTTTTGAAGTCAGAGAAAAAGAAGGTCACGGAATCCGCTGGAGCCACGGCGGAAAACATTTGATCGGCTTTCTGGAGTTTTTTATTAATGATGAAAATTCTTCACAATAAGTTTTTGAACCATTTAATAGGTCATTAAGCTTTAGGAGTATTAAAATCTTAATATAAACTTTAAAATCAGAATGATTTAATCTCAACTAATTAAAAAAAACTCAGTTCGTGATAAGAAATGAGTTTAAATAATTGATTTATAGTGTTATATTAATTTGTCGCAAAGAAAAACAAAAGATTTTTTTACTTATTGAAAGTTGGTAAGCTAAACAAAGGCACTTCGTTTATTTAAAGAAGGCAAAAATAGTATTCCTTTGATAAGTTTTACGCCTTTGTATATCTTAAAAGCGGAATTCTTGATAATTGAATTTCGTTATTTAACCTTGCGTTTAAGAAAACTTATCCCGAACTCAGGTTAAAAAAACTTAATGGTTTAAAAATTTTTTATCTCTACGTAAAAACATTGCGCATTACGCAGATAATTTTGTAAGCGTAAAATAAAAAGCAATGGATTTTTCTAACCAAAACTTTACGCAAAACGAATGGGAATCATGTCTCAAGGTATTAAAAGCCCTGAAAGATGAACCATTTCTTAATCCGGACAATCAAACTTTTTCCGGGTTGATCACAAAAATTCATAAGAACGCCAAAAAGCAAAACCGTCTGGAAAGTTATTCTCAGATGAAAACGCACGATCTTGAAATTAATTCAGAATCGGTACTGATGAAAAAAGCTTTGGCGGGAGTTTCTGCTTTTTATGATGATGAAAAAAATGATACCCGACTCACCAGATTACAGATTCCCAAAAACTGCTACTGCTGTAACCAGAGTTATCAGTACGCCCATTCCTTTTACACCAGATTATGCCCGAAATGTGCGGATGAAAATTATGAAAAGCGTTTTCTTTCGGCAGACTTAACGGGACGGAATGTCATCTTAACCGGAGGACGTGTAAAGGTAGGTTTCGCAACGGCTTTAAAGCTCCTGAGAAATGGTGCCAATTTGGTTTTGACGACCCGTTTTCCGGCTTTGGCACTGGAAACTTTGCAGCAGGAAGCAGATTATGAAGAATGGAAAGACAGACTTTGGATCTATGGTCTCGATCTCAGAAATTTAAAAGCAATTCAGGAATTTATAGATTTTTATAAGGCGAAATTTGAAACGCTCGATATTCTCATCAATAATGCAGCACAGACGATTAAATATCCCGATCAGTATTACCTTCCGATCATCAGACGTGAAAACGAAATGCTCGTTGAGTTTAAAAACAATCATACATTGATTCCGAACGCAACCCCCATTTCCGCAGAGGTCGGAAAACTGGAATATGCGCAGAATGAAGAAACAAATGTCGCTTTAACACGTTTTGGACAACCGGTGGATAATCGTGATAAAACAAGCTGGAATTCGACACTGGAAGAAATTTCGATGTACGAATTGGTTGAGGTGAATTTAATCAATCACATTGCGCCGTATTTTCTGATCAAAGAATTAAAACCTTTAATGAAGGCTTCTTCTTTCAAAGAAAAATTCATCGTTAATGTAACATCTTCAGAAGGTATTTTCAGCTATAACAACAAAACGATGTTTCATCCGCATACCAATATGACGAAAGCCGCTTTGAATATGATGACACTTACTTCTGCTAAAGAATTTGAAAAAGACCAGATTTATATGACGGCAGTAGATGTAGGATGGATTTCTACAGGTGCGAAGGAAAGTTTAAGAAAGAAACAGTTTGAGCAGGGATACATTCCGCCATTGGATTCTGTGGATGGTGCCGCAAGAATTCTGCATCCGATTGTTGAAGGAATCAACGGAAATTATTTCAGCGGAGTTTTATTGAAAAATTATAAAATTAATGAATGGTAAAATATAAAAAGTTAGCTCAGAGGAAGAGCATCCGGTTGACACCCGGAAAGTCACGGGTTCGAATCCTATACTTTTTAGAAAGAAACTCATAGTTATAACTGGAAAAACATTGCACTTTCTATGCAAAATTACAGGTTCGAGTCCTGTTGAGTTTCCAAATAGAAAGCGTTAGTTCAGCAGGAAGAATACCGCCATGTCGCGGCGGAGGTCGTGGGTTCGAGTCCCACACGCTTTCCAAAACGGAGATAATAGTTTAATCGGAAAAATGTATTCCCTGCACGGAATAGATGCAGGTTCAAATCCTGCTTATCTCCCCAAACAGAAACGGTAGCTCAATGGAAGAGCATTAGTCTTCCTCACTAAGGGTTGCGGGTTCAAGTCCCGCCCGTTTCTAAGAGCGCATCGTCTAAATGGAAGGACACCGGCTTATCGTGCCGGAAATTCAGGTTCGAGTCCTGCTGCGCTCCCAAAATGGAGACAATAGTAATAAAATTGGAAAAATACATTCTTCTAAAATGAGTTGCGGGTTCGAGTCCTGCTTGTCTCCCAAAACGGAAATGGTAGCTCAAGGGAACAGCGCTGACCTTCCAAGTCAGAGGTTGCAGGTTCGAATCCTGCCCATTTCACAATGAATGCATAAGACAAAAGTTGTAGTTTAATCCGGAAAAATATATTCCGACCGAATAAGTTGTCGGTTCGATCCCGGCCTTCTTTTGCTTTATCTTAAAAATAAAAGCCATGTTAAAAAAAGTATTAGTTTTTTTCGGAATTATTGACGAAGTGTATACCCCAGTTCCGATGCAGTGGAAAGAAAGACCGGTTGTTGAAAAGCTTCCTGAAACATCTAAACCTTTGGTACATAAAACAGAAAAAGTCATTTTGGAAACTTTGCCAAAACCTGTTCCCCAATCTGTAGAAAAAAAATTGGAAAAGCCTGAAAAAAAAGAAAAAGAATTAACCAGAACTGAAAGAAAAAGACCGGCTAATAATCATCATCCAATTGAAAACTTCTCAGAATTCACCAAAGATTTTAAAACTTACTGTCTTGAAAAAACAAGCAACCAGCATATGCTGAAAGCTAAAAATTACAGTATTTATGATAAAAACGGAGTTACGGAAACATTCATTACTTCAGAGGATTCTTTTATCACGCATAACGAACACAAAACGCTCCGCATCCAAAGCGAATGTTTTGTAAAATATATCCAGCAGGAATATAACCCCATAACAAGACTCATAGAAAATGCATACGACTAAACCCATACAACGATATAAAATATTTTCCGTAAAAGACTTCACGGAAGCTGTTTTTGATGAGAATGCATCTATAGAAATTTATGCTAAAAACACAGCCTTTGATTGTACTGAAATTAAAGGAAATCTCGTGTTGAGAGGGGAAGGCTGTAATTTTCCGAATCTTGAGACTGTAAAAGGGAATCTCTCCATAGATGCTCCTAACTGTTCTTTTCCGGAGCTGAAAATGGTAGAAGAAAATTTTACGATGCATTGCCCTGCAATGTTGGACCGGTTGGAAAAAGTAAGAGGTAATTTTAAATGTATTGTTGATTTCAGCTTTAAAAACTTAGCAACAATAGGAGGAAGCATTGAACTGAAAAACGCTGCCGTGTATGCAAAAAGTAAAAAGTTGGTACAAGGAAGAGTCGTTATCCCGATAAACCATCAGTATGAAGTTAAAAATCTTCCAAAAGACGGAATCTTTAATATTGATATTTTCGGAGATCATATTATCATACCGCATCAGGAAATCCGTGGAAGAATCAACATTTTTGGTAAAGATATTTCCTTTCCGAATCTGGAATTCGTTCATGGAGGGCTTAAAATAGAAATCACCGATTCTTTAGCCGATGAATGTACCCATGATTTCCCTGTGCTGAAAAAAATGACAGGTAATCTTCGCTTTGTGCGGGCAAAACTTTCTTTTCCTGAACTTCAGGAAATGACGGGCACCATTCATCTTGAAAATGGTTCGTATGTTAACTTTTCTGCTTTGGAAATCTCTGGCGGAATTATGATCAATCATCGGTCCGGAGCTTCTTTTCCCGTATTGAAAGAAATAAACGGAGCATTGAAAAATCATGGTTCGGAAACCTGTTACTTAAATGCACTGGAAAAAATAAAAAGTACATTTTGTACCTATCAGATTTCAGCCCCGAATATTGTTGAAATTGGCGGAGATTTAGACATTCATGCTTATACTCATAATAGATTTGATCATTTAAAGAGAGTCAGCGGAAGAATACTGGGTTCTTCAAAAGTTCAGCTTAAAGCGCTGGAATATGTAGGAATTTTAGATAATGCAAGTTTAGCAGGCTCCGAGTTTCCTTCTTTGAAGGAGGTTACGCATTATTTTTACGGAACGCATACCGGACTGGAGAATGTGGCAAAAAATATTTATTTTAGAGTTACGGACAGTCTTTGCATTACAAAAGATCAGTTTATTGTCGGAAGGTCAAATTTTACTTTTGTTTTGAATTTGCAACGTCATTATTTTAAAAAGCTGATTTCTATTTTAAAACTTAGACACAGCAGCTTTCAGAATTTTAAAACACGGGAATTTGAAAGAGAGTGGACTCATTACAATACTCCGATTTTTAATGATGTTTTAAATAGAATTGAAAAATTATGGGATAAGGTAGAGCCGATCGGTTTTGATGAATTTTTCAATGACAAAGACCGAAACTTTAAGCTTTTCTGTTTCAGTTATTTCGGAGTTGGGAATTTAATGAAAAACCTGAAAGCTGAAAAAATAAATCAGGCAGAAATTGAGGTTAATTATTTTGGGTATGATGATAATGGAAATGAATATATAACGAAAAAAATCAATCAGTATGAAGTTCATCAGGTTGAAAATGAAAAACTCGGAATATTCGCCTGGGGTTCTGCAAACCGTTATTCTTATGCTGTAAAATGCTGGTGTCCCTCTACGGAAAAAGAACATTGGCTGTGGATTGAAGAAGCGTATAAAGACAATGCGTTAACGGCAATTGCATCCACTTTCAGAATTCATGAAAACATCATCCCGCACATCAGATGTTTAAAAAGACAGGGAGATCTGCTGATTTGCGAATTGAATAAAAAAATTCCGCCGCGAGGTGCTGTAAGAGCTTTAACCGCTTCAGAATATTTCGGTCTTCTGGAAGCTGAAACCTAAGAAATAAGAAACAGTAGTTTAATCTGGAAAAGCACTCCGAGCACAGGAGGGTTGCAGGTTCGAATCCTGCCTGTTTCTGTTTTTTTAAAATTTAAAAAGCATTTTAGGATTAATCTTTTTCTCTCGCAGATTTTTTTTCATTAAGCCGACATAGAAAGCTGAAGTGTTAAGAAAATTAATCATGCAAACGTTAAGAAAATTCTACTGTTTGAGCGCGGGGAAAATATTAAATCAAAAAGCAAATACCAAATTCGCGCGAGTTTTAGAATTTTTAGAGAACATTATTAATTTTTAGCGTAAGATTCCAAGTCTTGAACTTTTGTTTTGCTTCAAGGCAAAAGAAAATTAAAATGAAAATCATGAAAGAATTACAAACCATATTAAATACCATCCTTAAAGAAAAACAAGGATACATTACTTTCCTTACCGGAGCCGGAATTTCTGCGGAAAGCGGACTTCCGACTTACCGCTCGATCGACGGAATCTGGATTAAAGGAACAAAATATCACCGTCCGGAAGAATTCGGGACGTATAAATATTTCAGCCAGAATCAGGAAGAAGTATGGCAGTATAATCTGTTCTGGAAGAAAATGATTGCCGAAGCAAAACCTAATCCGGGACATTTGGCGATTACGAAAATTGAAAAACTTTTAGGTGAAAGATTTAAGCTAATTACTCAAAATGTTGACGGGCTTCACCAAAGATCGGGAACGCAGAATGTCTATGAAATTCATGGAAGCAAACAGAAAGTCCGATGTTCAAAAGAATGCAGCGAACCTTTCGATTTTCCTGAAAATATTAAGTTTAAAGAATATACCGAAGATTTAACGGCAGATGATATCGACGATCTGAAATGTAAAAAGTGCGGAAATTGGCTTCGTCCTCATACTTTATGGTTTGATGAAAGTTATAATGAAAAATACTATCATTTCGATACGGCTTACAACATTGCAGACCATACAGATATTTTATTTGTAGTCGGAACTTCGGGATCAACGGCTTTGCCTGTAAATATTGTGGAAGCGGTAAAAATCCGTGCAAAATGGATCGTCGTGGTCAATCCTGAGAGCGATACGTATTTTGATTATATTTTGAAAGGAAGCAAAACATTATTTTCGGTACAGGAAAGCAGTTCAAAAGCACTTCCTGAATTAAAAATGATGATTGAAGATATTATAAACGCTTAAATTTTCATACGGAAGCAGTAGTTTAACGGAAAAGCGCATCATTCTAAGATGAGTTGCAGGTTCAATTCCTGCCTGTTTCCCTTTTTTTAAATTTTAAAAACATTTTATGATTAATCTTTTTCTCTCGCAGATTTTGCGGATGACGCAGATTTTATTTCATTAAACCGACATAGGAAGTTGAAGCGTTAAGAAAATTAATCATGTGAACGTTAAAAAAATTCTACTGTTTGAGCGCGGGAGCTATTTAGAGCCGAAGGACAAATGTGAAATTCGCGCGAGTTTAGAATTTTTAGAGAATATTATTAATTTTTAGCATTCAGATTCCAGGTCTTGAATTTTTGTTTCTTTTGCTTCAAGGCAAAAGAAATATGTCCAATAAAACTAAATTTAATAAAGAAATGAACACATTAATCGACATTGGTATAAACTTAACCAATAAACAATTTTATGACGAACAGGAAGAAATAATCAACCGCGCACTCGACAATGGAGTAGAGCAGATGATTCTCACGGGAACGAGCGTTCGCGGAAGCAAAGAATCTGCGGAAATTGCAGAAGATTATCCCGAAATTCTGTTTTCAACGGCGGGAATTCATCCTCATGATGCAAAATCTTTCAACAGCGAAAGCATTCCTGCATTAAAAACATTATTAAAACAAGACCACGTTGTTTCCGTAGGAGAATGCGGACTGGATTTCGACAGGGATTTTTCACCAAGACCTGTTCAGGAAAAATGTTACCGCGCCCAGCTTGAACTTTCGGTTGAAGTGAATAAACCGCTTTTTCTTCATGAAAGATCTGCCTTTAAAAGATTTAATGAAATAACGGATGAATATTTGTCTAAACTTCCAAAAGCCGTCGTTCATTGTTTTACAGGAACTTTACAGGAAGCCAAAATATATCTGGATAAAGGCTTTTATTTAGGATTTACGGGAGCCATCAGCGATCAGAACAGGTTTAAACATTTGGAAGAAGTGATAAAATACGTTCCTCTCGACCGGATGATGATTGAAACCGATGCGCCTTTTATGCTTCCGAAAAATATGCCGAGAATGCAGAACCGCAGAAACGAGCCTTCCTTTTTACCGTATGTAGCACAGACGATTGCCCATCTGAAGAAAATCGGCATAGCAGAAGTTGCAGATGAAACCACGGAAGTCGCCCGTAATTTTTTCAGGATATAAAAAAAGAGTTCTACAGATGATGTAAAACTCTTTTTATTTTGGATGATCGATAATGATTACAAACTCTTAATCCCCGCTTCCAAAGCAAGCTCGATCATTGGTTTCAAAGCCTTTTCTCTCTGGTCAGCCGAAATATTTTCGTGCGTAGGAATAATATCCGAAACCGTAAGAATCGTTGCCGCATTTTTTCCTAAATGTTTAGCATTGGCAAACAATCCGAAAGCTTCCATTTCTACCGCCGGACAATTATATTTTGTAGCAATTGCTGGAATTGCAGGATCTTTTCTGTAAAAAATATCACTACTGTGGATGTTCGTCGCTTTTGCCGTTAAAGACATTTCTTTTGCCGTTTCGTTGATGGTATTGAAGATATTTCCCTGATGAGAAATACTTTCCTCTTCAATTCCCCATGCGAATTTTGCGTAGGTGCTTTCACTGGCTGCATTTTCCACATTCAGAAGATCATACACTTTCAGATCTGTGGTATACGCACCGCAGGTTCCGATTCTGATGATCGTCTCTACATCATACTCTGTAAAAAGTTCAAAAGAGTAAATTCCGATGCTTGGAAAGCCCATTCCGCTTGCTCCCACAGAGATTTCTTTCCCTTTATATAAACCTGTGTAATATAAAATTCCTCTGGTCTGGCTTACCAGTTTAGCATCTTCCAAAAAGTTTTCCGCAATGTATTTGGCACGCAGCGGATCTCCGGGTTGTAAAACAACTTTAGCAATTTCTCCTTTTTTTGCACTGATGTGGATACTCATAATTTTTTATTTGAAAGGGCAAAGATATAAAATTGTGATTTCTTAATCCTTGAACAATAATTTTTTAATTAAAGATTTATAATCAACTTACCTTCAAAATTTTCAATTCGAAAAGAATATTTTTTATTTTTGTTAAATGATGGAAAAAAAATCAGCTTTTTTAGACACTTTATTTCTGCTTCGAAAAGAAGAATGCATTACCATTTTTTCAGATATTCATGAAATTACCAAAAAGGAAGAACAGGATGCCGCAGATTATTTTCAGGCTGAATTTGAAAAAGAAAGGCTTGAATTTTTATCCGACACACTTGTCTGCGATACAGAAACAGCAGTCTGGGCTGCCAAAATAGTCTATCACAGTGCGCAGCTTCATTTAATAAGAGAAAATACGGCTAAAGATTTAAACAAATTAATTCCGTCTTTCAAAGGGAAAAGAGATGTTTCAGGCATCCTGTCCGCAGATTTATCACTCCGGTTTTTACCACAGATTGTTTCTGCTTTACAGGTTTCAGATCCGGAAGATCCTTTGGTGAAAATGCTGGAAAATATTCTGAAACAATTTCACTATTCAGCAGTAGGATTTGATCTCGATCTCGAAGACACCAACTGGGAAGAAGAATTAAAAGACAAAACCTACCGAAAGCTCTATCTGGAAAGAATTGTAGAAAAGAAATCCTATCGGCTTGCTGAAATTCCTTACCTCAATCAGTTGTTAATTGCTGAATTTGGACTGCATAAAGATGTATTTTGGAAAGAATTAAAAACAACAGAAAACTAACCTTTTTCTTCTTTGCTAAGTGAATAGTTTATACTGAACTTGTCGAAGCACCTTTGCGAACTTAAAAACAGTTAGTAGTTAAAATAAACTTTGTGGTCTTTGCGTTCAAAACCTAAAATCACGCAAAAATTAAACAATTAAGAATAGGTAAGAAGTTAAGACGAATTAAGAATTTGCAAGCAAATTAAAGGCAAGCTTAAGAAATTTATTTCTCTTAACTAATCTTAAACCCTTAATAAATCTTAATGATTAAAATATATAGAAAGTAAATAAAAACTTTGTGGACTTTGTGTTAAAAAAACAGTTCAAAAAAACAATTATTTTCGTCAAAAAAGAAAAATAACAATAAATTTAGACCTTTGCTTGCTTTGTTAAATGAATAGTTTATGCTGAGCTTGTCGAAGTACCTTTGCGAACTTAAAAACAGTTAGTAGTTAAAAGAAACTTTGCGGACTTTGCGTTAAAAAAACAGTTCAAAAAAAATAATAATTTCCATCAAGAAAAATTATAACATAAAAACAAATGACTCAAAATATAGAAAAATTAAACACCGTTCTTAACCACGTCAAAGAAACCTTTGTCGGAAAAAACGATGTCGTCGATTTATTGGGAATCTGTCTTCTGGCAAGAGAAAACGCCTTTTTGTACGGACCTCCCGGAACCGCAAAATCTGCCATTGTAAGAACGTTGGCAAAAACCGTGAAAGACGGAAAAAACTTCGAATATTTATTGACCCGTTTCACAGAACCGAACGAAATTTTTGGTCCTTTTGATATCAGAAAATTAAAAGAAGGAGAATTATTAACCAACACCGAAGGAATGATGCCCGAAGCATCCATGGTTTTTCTTGATGAGATTTTCAATGCCAATTCAGCCATTCTGAATTCCCTTTTGATGGCTTTAAATGAAAAGATTTTTAAAAGAGGAAAAGAAACCAAGCACCTTCCTGCGCTCATGTTCGTGGGAGCGAGTAACGTTCTTCCTGAAGACGAAGCATTGAATGCGTTGTTTGACCGTTTTCTCATCAGAATTAATGTAGATTATGTTCATCCCGACCTTCTTCATCAGGTGCTTTTAGCAGGAAGAAAACTGGAAAATAATACAGAAACAGAAACGCCCGAAATTCTTTCCCACGAAATAAAAGAACTTCAGAATCTTTGTAAAACAGTCGATCTAAGACCCATTTACGAAGTCTATTTAAATACCATCATCAGTCTCCGAAATACAGGAATTGCCATTTCCGACCGTAGAGCCGTTAAATTGCAGAACCTTATCGCGGCAAGTGCTTTAATTTGTGGCAGAAACGAAGCCATTTTATCAGATTTATGGGTGCTAAAACATATTTGGGACACCGAAGAACAGATTGAAATTCTCGAAGGTATAATCAACAGAACGATTGAAAAAGATGATCATCCAAAATCTCATCCGCAGGCGTTGCAAAACAAAACGCCGAATCCGGAAGAAGTGATGAAAGACGTAAAAATCTTAGTCGAAAAATGGAATCAGGGATCTTTGAGTTTTGAAGAACAGAACGTCATCAAAGATAAACTGAGATACCTTCAGACGCGATGCGAGTGGATCAGAATCCCTGAGCAGAAACAGTACATTCAACAGGAAATTGAAAATCTATGGCAAAAGATTCTTCAAACAGTCTAAAAGAATTCTGGGCAGAAATTCCGCGTGCAGATGAAGATGTTCTGGGCTCGATCCGTGACTGGAAAAATGTTCAGATCGCTTTAGAAGAAGATGTAGTCTGGCTGAAAGGTTTTACCGATGAACAGGCGGTTTCACCGGAAATTCAACAGTTGCCGAATTTTCTGCTTTATGAATTAAGAGACGGACTTTTATTCAGAAAAGAGGCTTTGGTTCCGAGCAAAAAAATGAGAACGGCTTTACTGTGGACTTCCATTGATAAAGCTTTGCGCTTAACTTTTCCTTCATTCAATAATAATTTTTTCGGAATTGACGGAAAAATTGAAATTAAACTGAAACCGAGCGAAGAAGAGCATCCTGCAACAGCATTGTTATGCTCAATGAAAGAAATCAGGGAAACCATAATTGCGCTGCCGAAATTTAAAGTGGAGAAAATCGAATGGTTGGTGATTAATGACAATGCCTTATTTCTAGGAACCCCTTTATTAAGTTTTCCGGGAAAAACATTTTGGTCAAAAGACGGACATCTTTTACCTACAGGTTACGATTTTGAATTTAAAAACATGAGCTCTTTATTACAGAGAAAATATAACGCAGGTCGCGATCAGTGGCTTTTATGGAACGAAAACGGAAATGTTCTTTACCTAAATAAAGAAGATTTCCGCAAATTATCCGTAAGCTCTTTCCGACTGACTGAAAAATCACAGGAATGGATATAATTGCATATTTCCAATCATATATCAATTATTTCTGGGAGTGGACAACCGACGAAGATGTTCCGGACGACACCCGATATAATGAAAACAACCTTATTTCGATCCCGAATGTAGGCGCAATTGCGTACAGACCCTACGTAATGGAAATTCTTAAGGAACTTAAAGAACAGGGTCTTCCGCCTTTCGGTTCTTTATTGCTTGTTTTGTATGCGCTTCATGATGGCTACTTAAATTTAGACGGCGTTTTTTATTATCTGAACAGACAGAAAGATAATTTTGCGGAAAATGAATCCGATGTAGATCTTGTCATTAAATTTTTAGAAAATCTGAGCAGTATCGGAAGTTCTTTAAAGCGGGGACAGAATAAAATCATTCTTTTACAGACCATTTTTAAAGACAGTCACAATCGGGTTTCCTCTGTAAATTCAGGGTTAATCTTAAAAATATTTGAGACCAAACCTCATATCATCGGCGAAGCTGCTGTTAAAAAGCCTCTGACTTCAATTGCGGTTAACAGAGATATTAAAACTTTAGCGCTTCTTCAGAATAAATTTCCGACTAGAAAATCCATTATCAATGCCATGAAAGGTTTCACAGATATTTCGGAATTGGAAGATGAAGTGGTGGAAGAAGAAACCACCGTTGAAACCGATAAAGATTTTATTCAGGAACTTATTGAAGAGCCGAAAACGTTTCAGGTCGGAAGTTTGATTAAAAGGATCTGGAGCGGTCTGAAAATCCCGATGCGTCATCTTTCGCCCGGAGAACAGCCGATTGGAGGAATCTCGGATATGACGAATAAAGGCGAACTTCACAGAATGCTTTTGTCTGAATTTGCCAATGAAGACGACATTTTCATGAACCGTGTTGCAAACAATGAAGCGTTGTTTATCCAAAGAGAAATTCCGCCCGAAGAAAATATTTTTGAAAGAATTATTTTAATTGATACTTCCCTGAAAAACTGGGGAACCCCGAAAGTTTTGGGGTTTGCATCGGCAATTGCGGTCATCAAACATCCGAAAGCACTTTCAGAATGCAAAGTTTTTGCATTGGGACAGAATATCATCCCGATGTCTCTGGATAATGTGGATGAAGTAGTGGAAAATCTCAATCATGTAAGTCCGGTTCTGGAAGTTTCAGGCGCACTTGAAAAGTTTTTTAATAAAGAACATAAAGAAAAAGATCTGGAAGTTTTTTTCATCACGAATCAGGAAAACTTAAGCCATCAAAATCTTCAGAAAATCATTCATGAAAACAGAGACCGCCTGAAATTTTTGGTGACAACTTCTGCAAACGGTGAACTGAACTTTTACAAATATCATAAAGGAACAAGAAAGCACATCCAGAAAATTATGCTTCCGTTGCAGGAACTGTGGGCAAACCCGCCGGAAAGAAGACAGAGAAGGGAAAGTAAATTTTCAGGAAACGGCAAAAAAGCAAATGTTCCGTTCAATTATCCGATTTTGTTTCCTGCGCCAATCAATAAAATCGCAACCTTTCTGTATGAAGGTGAATTTTTTATTTTAAGCAATAAAAAACAGTTGCTGAGAACCTATCTTTCAGACAATTATTACAACCGCAATTATTATGACACGTATAAAACGCATCATGGCTGCGAAATTTTAATTGATGATATTTCCGTAAAGCCAAAAGGTCAGTTTGCGTTGGCGAAAAATAAGCAGGGAGACTTTATTTTATGCCAGTATCAACCCGATAAAAAGCTGATTTCCAAATTAAATTTAAATACTAAAGAATATTCTGAACTGAATTTGACAGGATATAATATTAAAGACTGGTTTGAAGTTGCGTATTTCAACAAAAATTTTTATTTGTTCGAGCAAAGAATTGATGATGTTTATAAAATTAATTTAGAAGGAAATATTTCAATTGAATTGATTAAAAATGATCTTTATGAGGTTGAAAAAAATGATAGAAAAGTAAAAACCGAATTGGATAAATTGAAAAACAGCGGGATTAAAATTTTAAATAATTTCCACAATATCGGAATCAATACAGAAAAAAAGCTAGTCATTTCAAATAACGAATTAAACAAATTATATAACGAAGATTCCATCACGTTTTACAGAAATAATTATCCGCTGGAAATCTGTGCGGAGCAGAATAAAAACAAATTTACCTTTTCAGACGGAAGCGAAATTATAACGGACAATCGCGGAATGCTGACTTTTAAAAGCAGCAATAAAAATATCCCCGAATTTTACATTCCTTCTACAGAATATGGAAATCTGGCGTTAGCAACCAACACGGAATTCGGAGGCTCAGAATATTATCTTCCGCAGAATACACTTTTGAAAGTGCGAACAATGAAAGAAATGTATGTTGAATATATGGAACGGTTTATAGATCAAATTTGGGAATATGGAACTTAGAATTAAACCCTTTCCGAAAAATAATTACCCCAAAAAAGGACTTTTAATCAAAGGTTCTTCGCAGCTTGTATGGCTTAATGAAATGGAAATATTAGGAATAGATTTACATCAAGTTCAGTCGTTCCCGATTCCTTCCACAGAACCTAATATTTTGTACGGATGTTTTTTGGTATTTAAAAATCTGGCTCCGAACGAAATTGGCAGAAATTCTTATTTTCAATGCGTCGACAATAGATTTTTTATTCCTGAAAATACGGTCTTTTATCCGAAAGTAAATCCTGAAGAGTGGCAGAATATCGATGCGGAATATCTCATCATGCATCCCGAATTTGGTTTGGTTAAATTGAATGAAGAAATCGACTGGATCTCCATCATTCAGAATCCGGAAATCTCGGAAGATATAGTAAGAAAACCCTCGAAAGGAGTTCAGATTCCTCAGAAAATCGAAAGTTTTACCGTTGAAATGGACGATGAAAAAGTTCTGGAATCTCTCGAAAAACCGCAAACCGAAGAAGAATGGATGAAAAACCTTCCCTTTGACATGAAAAAGGTGATGACGGGAAATAAAAAGGAAATCGAAAAATATCTAAAATATATCGAAAAATATCCTGACAGAGCAGTAGAACTTGGCGTTCCGTTGGATATTACGGGAACTTCGAGAGGAGATGGTTTCGAGATTTTTAAATTTAAAAATTCATGGCTCGAAAAACTGTTTGGTAAAAAAGAGGAAGACGATTTTAACGGAAAATCTTCCGGTAGAAATTACCGTTGGGTATTCTGGGCGGTTCTTTTAATGATCGGATTAGTCCGGGTTTTTATGAACCTTAATAAAGATGGAACTAAAGAATCGCAATCCATTTCTTCAGGCAAAGTTCAGACTCCGGATAAAACAATGATGGCTCCCGTAGTGGCGTACAAATCAGGAGTTACCGATATTGATATGAAGATCGACTCCATGTACGGAAAAAAGCGGAGAGAACTGATGAAAGAACATATGAGTGCTTCTCTAAGCATGAGCAAACCGGGTGAAAAAAGTTATCAGGAATATCTCAAAAACGGAGGAAGACCACTTGATAAAATTCAGAATGATATTTTTAAGCTGAATGACAAAACAGATGCGGCAACCGATTCATTAAAAAGAGTATACCGAAAGAAAATTGTAAAATATCTGGCTCAGAATGAAGGAAAGATCCGAGAGAAAATTAAAGATTCCATTCAGAAATCAGGTTCAGGGAAACCTGCCGATGAAGGAGTTGTAAAAACCATTATGAAAAAGAAAGCCATTTTGGTGGAAGATTCTTTGGGAAGGCTGTACGGAACGAAGGAGCTTCCACAGACTCCGCCTGCTATTTCGACACTGAACGCTGAAAAAAGTAATCCGGAAGAAAAAAGCACCTCTTTTACAGAAATTTTCTGGCTGATTGTTGCGATGACAGGAGCGGTAGGACTGTATTCTTTCTTCGTCAAAAGAAAATCGCTGAATGTAGGCGGAGATAATGTTCCGGCGGGAACCAAGATTTTCCTAATGATTATTCTGATTACCATGTTAGCGTATATTTTCTATCCGCTGATCGAAATGTTTGGGTACAACTGGTTTGTATGGATTCTTATTATCGGTATTGTATTGCTTCTTTACCGTCTTTTCAGCGAAGATGAAACCATTTTAAAATCTGATAAGGATGAATAGACAGAAATTTACAGACAAATTTATGGCGGCATTTTTCATTCTCGCCATCATCAAAATAATCGGAATTCTGGCGCAGCTTTTCCATCAGAGTTTTTGGAGTGTGGTAGGAACTTTGGTGATTTTTGCCATTGTTGCGTTCATCATTTTTGTGGTACTCATGCAGTTGGAAAAAAAGGAAAAAGAAAGCAACTCTTCGGGAAAAGGCAGAAACGGAGGGGGAAATTTTTATCTGGAAGCATCTCTTTTCGATAAGATCAGGAATAAATACGAAGAACTGGCCCAAAAATACATCAGCGAAAAAGATTATAAAAGAGCGGCAAAAGTATACATGAACTTGATGAAAGATTACTATCGCGGAGCAAAAACACTGGAAGAAGGAGGTTTATACAATGAAGCCGCAGTAATTTATCTTAAAAAACTGAAGAATAAATCGGAAGCCGCAAACTGCTACGAAAAAGCAAAGCAGTATAAAAAAGCAATCGATTTGTACAAAGAACTCGAACAGAAAGAAAAAGTAGGCGATCTCTACAGGAAAATTAATGATGCCAAAAATGCCAATATCTATTATCAGATGGTTGTGGACGATTATGTAAACAACAGTCAGATGGTAAAAGGTTCTTTAATTTACCGTAAAAAAATGGAATTGCCCGAAGAAGCGCAGAAAATCTTGCTGAAAGGCTGGGAAGAAGACCGTGATGCTTTTAACTGTCTCAATAACTATTTTGCCAATATTTTTGATGTGAAAAAACTCGATCAGCAGATTCATGAACTTTATCAGAAAACGTCTTCGGAGAAAAAGATTACTTATCTTGAAGCCATGAAGCATGAATTTAAAAAAGATCCGAAACTTCAATCGACCACAAGAAATATTGCCTATGAAATCATCGCCGAAAAAGTAGCAACCCGCTCAGAAATCGTGAATGAACTGAAACATTTCAATCCGGATGATGAAGTGATTCTGAAAGATATTTCCAGATATAAGACGGGAAGGAACAGGATATTCAGAAATTGATGATTCGTCATTGCGAGGAGCAAGGCGACGAAGCAATCTCAAAGTAAAATGATATAATATAGATTGCTTCACTTTCAGTTCGCAATGACAAAATAAAAAACTTTTAAGAAAAAGATTTATCTTTGCAACCATAAAATAATGACAATACAAAGAGCACATATCAGTTTAAATCTATGCGATAGCCCTGTACTAAAGGGATCGTTTGGGTATGAATGGATGATATCTTATGAGGCGAAATGTGCTTGCTTTGAAAATTATTTACTGTAAAACCGTAAAAATTTTATCAAAATACTGCAAAAACGCCTCGATTACCGAGGCGTTTTTTGTGTTTTTAGAGCAGAAATTATTTAGAATGAAAAAAAATAACCATAAAAATGAAAATTATTTAATAACAAATGAACAATTAATAAGAAAATAGAGCGTGATAAGTAACCCGATGAGAGACAGTCATTTAGGTATTTAAGACATCTGCAAAGTATTGCGGACGGAAATCCTCTATTCTGAAATTAGCGCATAATTAATTGATTTCCAAATATTTAAATGAAAAATAAATTTGCGAGTTAAAAAAAATCATATTTACTTTGCAACCGAAAATTGAAAGCAACAGGTTTTCAAGCCTTTCAAAAAAACATTTTTAAAACAACAAGAATAAAATGAAACAATTACATAACATATCTAATTTATATTCAGGACAACGCGGTACAGAACCGATGGGGCAAAGATATGCTTGTGTTATTCTTCTTGATAGTGAATTTGTGGGAAAAAGGTGCTTATATACATGGGTCAGCTAATGAACTGACACGTCCAGAAATATAAAGCGCCTCCCGAAAAGAGGCGCTTTTTTTATGGTTGTATGGTTTCTCTAGCTTATTTGGTAAAGCGTCGGTTTGTGGCACCGGAGAACAGGGTTCGATCCCCGGAGATACCCAAAAATGTGAATAGTTAATAGTGAATTTTACTTCGTAAGTGAATTTAAAAATTGATGAGCAAGACGAATTGACGATTGACCATTCACAAAATATAAAAACAATCTCATGGCTCAATTGGATAGAGCGTTGGTCTACGAAACCAAAGGTTGAAGGTTCGAGTCCTTCTGGGATTACAAAAAATGAATGGTCAATAGTGAATTTTATTTCAAGTGAATTCAAAATTGACAAGCAAAGCGAATTGACGATTGACCATTCACAACATAAAAACAATCTCATAGCTCGAATGGTTAGAGCACCGGTCTTTTAAACCGGGGGTTGAAAGTTCAAATCTTTCTGGGATTACAAAAAATGAATGGTCAATAGTGAATTTTGTTTCAAGTGAATTTAAAAATGACAAGCAACGCGCATTGACGATTGACCATTCACAACATAAAAACAATCTCATAACTCAAATGGTTGGAGCATCGACCTGATACGTCGAAGGTTGAAGGTTCGAATCCTTCTGGGATTACAAAAAAGTGAATAGTCAATAGTGAATTTTATTTCAAGTAAATTGAAAATTGACAAGCAACGCGAAATTGACAATTGACCATTGATCATTCACAATACTAAGGTTCCGTAGCTCAATTGGATAGAGCATGGGTTTTCTAAACCCAGGGTTACAGGTTCGAGTCCTGTCGGAATCACAAAAGGAGAGTAGGCAAATACTGGTTTGTTGCGGCTTACTGCTAATGAGTTCTACGACAGTAGTGAAGGTTCGATTCCTTTGCTCTCCGCAAAAGGTCTATTGAGGTAATGGTTAACCTTCCCGACTGTCTCTCGGGCACTGCGAGTTCGATTCTCGCATAGACCGCAAAGATTCACGGAAAATTTCGGCTCCGGCTGTCTCCCAGAAAAGAAAATGGAAGTGAATCTGCAAAACTGGAAAGATAACGGTGGTTGTTTACCCGCCTTGGACGCGGGAGGTCGCAGGTTCGAGCCCTGCTTTCCAGACAGTTTGCTCCATTAGCATAGAGGTTAGTGCATTCGGCTTTCTACCGAACGACAAGGGTTCGATTCCCTTATGGAGTGCAAAAAGTGAATAGTCAATGGTGAATTTTACTTCGTAAGTGGATTTAAAAATTGACAAGCAAAGCGAATTGACAATTGATTATTCACCAAATTAAAAACGATTTCGTAGCTCAATAGGTTAGAGTATCGGTTTCATAAGCCGAAGGTTGAAGGTTCGAGTCCTTCCGAAATTACAGAAAAGTGAATGGTCAATGGTGAATTTTACTTCGTAAGTGAATTTAAAAATTGATAAGTAAAGCAAATTGACAATTGGCTATTCACCAAATTAAAAACGATTTCGTAGCTCAATAGGTTAGAGTATCGGTTTCATAAGCCGAAGGTTGAAGGTTCGAGTCCTTCCGAAATTACAGAAAAGTGAATGGTAAATAGTGAATTTTACTTCGTAAGTGAATTTAAAAATTGACAAGCAAAGCGAATTGACAATTGGCTATTCACAATTCACACTAAGTTAATTGTTTCAAAGAGAAAAAGAAAAGGTTTGTCGAGAGCAGAAGATCTTTAGCCAAAAACACGATATTATATAGACAGGCTTTTTCTTAACTCATTTTGAAGCGGGATAATGAAAGTTTTAAACATAATATAAATTTTAGATCAGATAAAGTTTGTCAAAGCGCAGAAGTTCTTATATCAAACAAAAAAATAAGACAGACTTTATTTTTTTGATTAGAAGCTAGAATTTAGAGATATAATATTATCTAAAAACGATCAACCAGCAACCAACAACTAGTTGCAAAAACGATGGTTCGCCGAAGTGGAAGAGTCGGGGCGGTCTGCAAAACCGTTGCGTAAGCTGAGTGGGTTTGAAATTTGAAACATTCGTGAATTCAGATAAAAAAGAATAAAAAGGTTATGAACAATCCCATAACCATCTCAAATAACTAAAATTAGATTAGTTCCGAAGAAAGAAAAAGTTTGTCGAGCGCAGAAGTTCTTACATCAAACTAAAAATTAAGACAGGCTTTGTTTTTCTTCAAAAATTAAAGATTAAAAAAGTTAGTTGGAAAATATTACTCATTACCAATTAATTATTACTCATGAAAAAGGAAGTACGCCGAAGCTGGAGAGTCGGGGCAGACTGTAAATCTGTTGCTTCATTGCTGAGTAGGTTCGAATCCTACTACTTCCACCACACCGCTGATAATGTAATGGCAGCATGCAGGAAATGTACTCTTGTTGTTCAGGTTCGACTCCTGGTCAGATGGTCAAAGAAAAGTGAATGGTAAATAGTCAATTGTCAATTTAAAAAATGACTGCAAAGAAATTGACGATTAACAATTCATAACAAAGATGCTCTATTCGTCTAACGGTTCAGGACGCCTGCCTTTCGAGCAGAAAACAAGGGTTCGATTCCCTTATAGAGTACAGGAAAGTGAAAAGGTGAATGGTGAATTTTGCTCCGCAAGTGAATTTAATAATTGACTACGAAGTAAATTGACGATTGACAATTCACAAAGAAATAGGTTAAATGGAAAGAGAAAGGTCTGTCGAGCGCAGAAGATCTTTAAAAAAACATTACAGGCATAGTTTATAAATATAGACAGGCTTTTCTCGAACCTAAAAATATAAGTAATAAGCAATGAATAATTATTGAAGGTTAATACGAATTATAAATTTATAGAAGATAATTTTTATTACTGATTACCAATTACTCATTACTAATGAAATCCGCGGGAATGGTGGAAATGGTAGACACACTTGATTTAGGCTCAAGGTTTTGGGGGTTCGAATCCCTCTTCCCGTACAGAATATAAGTAATCGGTAATAAGCAATGGGTAATAAATTGCAGGCAAAAAATATTATTGATTATCAATTACTCATTACCTATAAAATTGGAAGAGTGGTGTAGCAGGTCTGCACGTTAGTCTGAAAAACTAAAGGTATAGGTTCAATTCCTGTCTGTTCCACGAGATATAAGTAATAAGTAATGTGCAATAAGTAATGAATTATGCGCAAAAAAATTACTAATTACCTATTACTCATTACTTATAAAATTGATTCATAGTGTAATTGGTCAGCACACAAGACTTTGACTCTTGTTGTTCAGGTTCGAGTCCTGATGAATCAACAAAAACTACTCCGATGGTGTAATGGCAGCATCTCAGTCTCCAAAACTGATGGTATTGGTTCGAATCCGGTTCGGAGTGCAGGAATGTAATGGTCAATGGTCAATGGTCAATTTGCTTCGCAAGTGAATTTAAAAAAGCTTTGTATTCTTAGCTGAGTGAAACGCCTTTGCGAACTCTAATAGCAGTGAGTAGTAAAAAATCTTTGAGGACTTTGCGTTAAAAAAGCACTCTGCTGGATTACAGATATTCAAATAATAATTAATAAAAATTTAAATATAACAAATTTAAAACATGTAGAAAAAATGGAAACGCAACAACAAGTATGGCAGAACATGACAGGAAAAATTTTCCAAAACTCTATCACCCAATTGGTAGAAGAAGCCATCATCCGCGAACAGGCAAATGGACACCGACTGAAGGTTTGTGTAGGTTCAGACTCCCATGTATATGGGGATGCCATTAATTATGCTACGGCAGTAGTATTTATTCGTGAGGGAAAAGGAGCGTTTACCTTTATCAGAAAAGAAAGAGAAATACAGACTATCAGTATCAAAGAACGTATGCTGAACGAGGTTAACAAATCCGTAGAAATTGCTTACGCCATTTGCGCTGTTCTGGATGCTTATGGAGTGGAAATGGAGGTACATGCAGACATTAATACCGATCCGGATTTCAAATCCAATGTTGCCTTAAGAGACGCAATGGGATATATTCTTGGAATGGGATATGTGTTTAAAGCAAAACCTTACGCCTTCGCAAGTTCCAATTGTGCTGATATGATGGTATAAAATAGCTGGAAGCGGGATGATGGGAGATGGAAGTTTTTTAACAGTATGAATTTAATTTCCTTCATCCAGCTTCTAGCCTCCATCCAAAAAAATAAAACAATGAAAACAATTTTAATCATCAACGGAGAAAAATACTGGCAGGATTACTTTGCAGGATTTGATGTGGTTCAGAAGAAAGTTCAGACCTCAGAATTTATCGTAAAAAATGCTGAACTGTATGCCATTGATGAGAATGGAGTCTGCAAACCGGATGTTATTTTTTGGAGATTGGGAGCGATCAATCCTGAAGCAAAGCACAGAAACATTTTGGAATTGATTGAATATTCAGGAATTCCATGTGTGAATTCAGCTTCAACATTATTAATGGGTTACGAAAGATTATCTATGTTAAACAGATTGAAAAAGCTTGGATTACCTGTGATTGATTTTAATGTCGCAACCAATACAACTCAATTGAAAAATCTGGAAATGCAATTTCCCTTTGTGGTTAAAGTTGGAAATCATCACGGCGGATACGGAAAGAGTCTTGTTTCAACCGAAGAACAATGGGAAGAACTGAAAGATTTACTCTTTATTCATCAGGATTATGTGACGACAGAGAAATTTATTGATTATCAATATGACATCCGTTATCTGGCTATCAATGATAAAGTCTGGGCAATGAAAAGAAAAGGGAAATATTGGAAAGCCAATTCTTTAACTCAGCAATATCAACTCATCGAGCCCGAAAAAGAATGGATAGAAAAAGTAAAACTGTTACAGGAAAACATCAAAGCAGATATTGTGGCGATTGATGTTCTGGAAACAGAAAACGGAGAAAAAATAATTGTAGAATACAACGATATTCCCGGACTTTCAGGATTTCCTGAAGATGCAAAACTGGAATTGGCGGGTATTGTAAAAAGCAAATAAAAGAACCCTAAAAACAAATAACCATGTATTTTTTAGTTCAGGCTAATGTATATTTAGATCCCGATCATTACAGAATTTTTGATGCTTTGGAAGAATTAAATATTGATTACAGCGTAATTAATATTCCTCCAACCGCACAAAAAATTGACTTCGAAACAGACAGAAAAGATGTTTTCGTATACGGTTCGGTGACGATTGCAAGATTGGCAAAACAAAATACCGATTGGTTTCCCGGTTCTTTTTACGGAGGAAATCACCTGTATGAAGTGTATTCCAAATACTATGGTGAAAACCTTCTTAATCACAAAGTTTCCGTACATAAAATTTCGGAAGAATTGATTTGGAAAAAAGATGAACTCAAATTCATCAAACCTTACAATGAAGCGAAAATTTTTACAGGAAAAGTCTTCAACGAAACGGAATGGAAAGATTTTGCTTTTGAAGCATTGCAAAATCAAACCAACAGAATTACAGAAGATTCTTTGGTTCAGATTTCTGAAGCAAAACGAACAATAAAAGAAGCAAGACTTTGGATTGTTGGCGGACAGATTATCGATGCAGGATATTATAAATTCAATGATAATGCTCCTTTTGAGAAAAAAGTTTCAGAAGAAGGATTGAATTTCGCCAATGAAATGATTCAGCTTTTCAATCTGGAAGAAGCTTTTGTAATGGATATTTGTTTAACCAATGAAAGCTGGAAAATTGTTGAAATCAACTGCATCAACAGTTCAGTATTTTATCCGAATACAAATGTGATAAGTATTATCAAAGCTTTGAATATTTACTTTTCAAATTAAAAAATAAGCAATGGAACTAACAAAAAGATTACTGTTTCTGGATGATATACGATATCCTGTTGAAGCGTATCAATATACCAAACAGGATATTTTCCTCAGAAAAGACTGGCATATCGTTCGGAATTACGAACAGTTTGTCAGCAGGATTTTGGAAAAAGGACTTCCGGAAATGATTTCTTTTGACCACGACCTTGCCGATGAACATTATTTGAAGTCCGATTCTCAGGAATTTGTGGAAAAAACAGGCTACGATTGTGCAAAATGGCTGGTAGAATATTGCATGGATAACTATTTGGATTTGCCACAGTTCTATTGCCATTCCATGAATCCTGTAGGAAAGGAAAATATTGAAATCCTTTTAAAAAACTTTAAAAAATGGTAATGGATATTTTTAGGCTGATAGATGATACAGTAGTGAAACCTCACAGGTTTTCAAAACCTGTGAGGTTTAGTAAAAACCAAATTAAAAATTAAAAAAATGATTTTCAAAACATATAACTCCATAGAAAATGCTTACCAAAACCGCGTGATCGATCAGATCAGGATTCAGGGTTTTTGGGATGAGATTTTCATCGTGCAGGAGAAGGTTCACGGAGCTAATTTCTCTTTCTTTACCGACGGAAAGGAAATTAAAATCGGCAAAAGAACTGCTTTCATCGAAAAGGATGAAAAATTCTTCAACGCACATCAGATTTTAGAACGCTACAGAAAAAACGTCATCGAAGTATTCGAAAAAGTGAAAAATATTCATCCCGATGTTGAAACGGTTGTGATCTACGGTGAATTGTTCGGCGGTGGTTACAAACACAAAGAAGTGGAGCCTGTAAAAGATGCGGTAAAAGTGCAGAAAGGTATTGAATATGCTCCGCACAACGAATTTTACGCATTCGACATTAAATTGAACGGAACTACTTATCTGGATACCGATGTGGTGAATGAAATTTTCGAAGAAACCGGATTTTTCTATGCAAAAATTCTTTTTCAGGGAACTTTGGAAGATGCTTTGAAGTTTCCGAATGTTTTCGATTCTAAAATTCCGGGTTGGCTTGGACTTCCTGAAATCGAGAACAATAGATGTGAAGGAACCATTGTGAAAACTTTAAAAACCAGATATTTTGGAAACGGCTCAAGAGTCATCCTGAAAAATAAAAATGAAAAATGGATTGAAAAATCTAAAGTGGTAAGAAAACAGGAAAAAACCGTTCAAAAACAAATCAGCTTTAGCGAAAAAGCTCAGAATATCTGGGGAGAAATCCAAAAATATGCAACTGCAAACAGATTGAATAATGTTGTCAGCAAAATTGGCGAATTCGAACCCAAAATGATTGGGAAAGTCATTGGTCTTTTTGCGCAGGATATTTTAGAAGATTTTGAAAAAGATTTCCCAAAAGTTTTCGAAACCATTGAGAAAGAAGAACAGAAAAGAATCAATAAAAAACTGAATTCTTTGGTCATTGATGTGATAAAAGAAGAGTTAATGACTCTAAAAGTGTAGTTTCGGTAATATATTTACCGGAACTTTTTATGTGTTAAATTGAACCATAAAAGTTAAAATATTTTATTATTAAACGCACTCTTTGTCATTCCGTAGGAATCTAAGCAAAGTTTGTAGAAATAATAAAAAATTATACGCTTAGATTCCTACGGAATGACAAACTGAGTGTAAACTTTATAGTTTATAAAAAATTAGAAAAAATGTTACAGGCAGAAATAAAAAGTCTATTAAAAGAAGATATCAGTATATTACTAAAAGTTCCGAATTCAGCAAAGCATTATTTATGCGATTGCGGTGAAGCAAGTTTGCTGACGGTGAAAGAAGTACAATCCGTTTCGGCAATATTCATCAGTCATACTCACATTGATCACTTTTCCAATTTTGATGGCATTTTCAGACATCAGATTGGAAGCGGAGAAAAAATAGTGATTTGCGGACCGAAAAATATTCATCAGCAAATTGAAGCAAGATTAAAATCTTACACTTGGAATTTAATTGATGAAAATGCGATTGAATATGAGATTAGAGAAATCGTTTCTAAAGAAGAAATTAATGTCTATAAAATTTGTCCTCCACATTGGAATCTGGAATTGATAAAAACTCAGAATTTCCTTTTTGAAGACGAATATGTAAATGTTGATTTTGCAATTTTGGATCACAAAACAAATTCCATTGCGTATTTATTCGCGGAAAAAGATTCGGTTACTTTTAATGAAAACGGTTTAGAATTCAAAAAAGGAAAATGGATCAGCGAATTGAAGAAAGCCTTTGAAAACAACGATTCCGACCAAGAAATCGAGATTGAAGGAACGGTTTATAAAGCATCCGGTTTATTTCACTTTCTGACTCGAAACAAAGGATATAAATTAGGCGTAATCATGGATCACGCGGTCTGCGAAGACAATTATGAAAAGATAAAAACAGTTTTCAGAGAAGCGGATATGGTGTACATCGAAACGTTTTACAAAGATGAAGATCAGGAATTTGCGAAGATCAACTATCACAGTTTTGCATCTGCATCCGGAAAAATCATGAAAGAATGTGAAGTGAAAGAAGCCATTCCTATTCACTTTTCAAGACGATATGTCGAAAGCGATCAACAGGAAATTGAAACCGCTTTTTATAAAGCATTTCAGGGAAATTAATTGACCTGAGTTCGTGATAAGTCTTCTTAAACGCAAGGTAAAACAAAGAGTTTCAATTATTAAGAATTCAGCTTTTAAGATATACAAAGGCGTAAAACTTATCAAAGTAATACCATTTTTGTCTTTTTTAAATAAACGAAGTGCCTTTGTTTAGCTTACCAACTTTCAATAAGTAAAAAAAATCTTTTGTTTTTCTTTGCGATAAATTAATATGATTTTATAAATCAATTAATTAAAATTATTTATTCAACTAAAATTTAAAAAAACTAAAAATAATCATGCAAAATAAATTACCTTTTCATTTCGATATGGAAACGGCTGATCCTGATGATTCGATGACGTTGTCTGTTTTGGCAACGCATCCCAAGGTTCATCTCGCAAGCGTATCCATACATCCGGGAGGAAAAGATCAGATAGGATTTGTAAAACGTGTTCTGCAAATTCTGGATAGGGAAGATGTCCGCGTCGGTGCAGGAATTCCAAAATCTTCGGCGAGCCGTGTTTCAGGTTTTTACCAAGACTGGATCGGAAAATTTGAAGACTCAGAAGCGGATGATACCGCAGCAAACATTATGAATGAAACACTTCATCAATTTCCAGATTGTACTTTACTGACGGGGGCAGCACTTACAAATCCGCATTCATTGTGGGAAACCGGAGTTTTCTTCGATCGCTGGTTTTGTCAGGGCGGTTTTGCAGGCGATAATATTGTCCCAAAAGAACATCGACTGGAAAAATTTGACTGAAAAATTACCTGTGCGACATTCAATCTGAATGGAAATCCATTGGCTGCTGAAAAGCTGCTTTCAATCCCAATGACTGAGAGACGGATGATCAGTAAAAATGTTTGTCATGCTGCTGTTTTTACAAAGAAAGATGCCGAAATCCTGATCCCGTTTCGAAATGAAAACAAAGGTTTGAAGCTGTTTCTTAAAGCAGTGGAACTCAAAGAAAAGGCACTTCATGATACTGTGGCAGCTTTATTGGCGATAGATCCGTCAAAAGCAGTCTGGGCAGAAGTAATTCCTTACAGACAGCGTGGTGAATGGGGTTCGCGCGAAGTAAAAGAAAGCTCCGGACACAACTCATCATTGATTACAACTCATATTCCGGATTTCAAAGATCTGTGGATGGTGATGAAACCTTAACGAATTAATATTTATAAAACTAAAATTACAAAATTTATGCATTAAGTTGTCATTCTGACACAGACTGAAGGGATGCGAACGAAGTTCAGAGAATCTCACATAAAGATTTTTAGAGATTCTTCACTCCACTTCGTTCCGTTCAGAATGACAGAGGAAATAGTGAAATATTGTAGTTAAAAACAAACAATTAAAAAATGAAACCAAACATATTTTTCACAGCAGACCATCATTTTGGTCACGAAAATATTATAAAATTCTCCGAAAGACCTTTTGAGTCTTTGGAACACATGAACGAAGAACTCATCAAAAGATGGAATGAGAAAATCGGTAAAGATGATACGGTTTATCACTTGGGTGATTTAAGTCTTGGCAAACCGGATTTCACGAAAGAAATCCTGGATCGGTTAAACGGAAACATTCATTTGATAAAAGGAAATCATGAAGGTGCAGCATTGACGTATCCAAAACGATTTGCTTCCATCAGAGATTATCACGAACTGAAAATTGATGAGTCTGAAAACAGCAACGGCAAACAGAAAATCATCCTCTTTCATTACGCCATGAGAACATGGAACGGTTCGCACCGCGGCGTTTGGCAGCTCTACGGACATTCGCACGGAACATTACCCGACGATGAAATGGCTCTGAGTTTCGATGTAGGAGTAGATTGCCATAATTTTTATCCGGTTTCTTACGAAGAAGTAAAGGAAATCATGAAAAGGAAAAAATGGACACCTCCGTTTGCACCGAGAAATTAAAAAGTTGGGAGTCTGAAGCTGGAGGCTGGAAGTATTTTCATAGTGTGAAACTTCCATCTTCATGCTCCCATCTTCCAACCTAAAATCAAAATCATGAAAACAACAAACGAAATCGTAATTATCGATTTGGAAGCTACTTGTTGGGAAAATGACAGAATTCCCGCAGAACAAAAAACCGATATTATAGAAATAGGAATTTGCGAATTAAACAGAATAACGCAGGAAATTTCAAAAAAACAAAGCATTTACATAATTCCCGAAAGATCTAAAATCAATAAATTTTGTACAGAACTTACAGGAATTACACCGCAGCTCATCGAAGAAAAAGGAATCTATTTCGAAGAAGCCTGCGAAAAAATCAAAGATGAATATCACTCAGCTCAGCTTACTTGGGCAGGTTTCGGAAACTTTGACAAAGAGCAGATCATGGAACAGTGCGATTATCTCGGTATCGAAAATCCTTTTTCCGAAAACTACATCAATATTATGTATCAGTTCAAAAAATACAATGGACTGTTTAAAATGATGGGTTTAAAAAGAGCCTTACATTTTATGAACATGGATTTTGAAGGAAATCATCACAGCGGAGCAGACGATGCTTACAACGCCGCCAGAATTTTAAGAGAAATTTTGGGGTGAATTTGGGTTAGAAGTCTGAAGCTGGAGGCTGGAAGTAAATTACACGCTGTAAAAACTTCCATCTTCCCGCATCCATCTTCCAACCTTTAACAATTAAATATTACAACAATGAAAACAACAGACAACATATTAATTATAGACCTCGAAGCCACATGTTGGGAAGACCGACCGCCGAGAGGACAGGAAAGCGAAATCATAGAAATCGGAGTGTGCATCGTGGATGCAAAAACCGGAAAAATTTCCAAAAATGAGGGAATTTTAGTAAAACCCCAATATTCGAAAGTAAGTCCGTTCTGTACGGAACTTACTTCCATTACACAACAAATGCTTGATGACGATGGCATTTTGCTGGAAGACGCATTAGATATTCTGAGAGCGGAATACGATTCCGAAGATCTGACTTGGGCAAGTTACGGAAATTATGATCTTAATATGCTTCAAAATCAGGCAAGAAGATTTAATGTAGATTATCCTTTGAGCGATGACCACATCAATGTGAAAACTTTATTCGGAGAACTGCATCCCACGATTCGTAAAAGCGTCGGAATGGCAAGAGCTTTAGGCAAACTGAATTTTATACTTGAAGGAACGCATCACAGAGGCGTAGATGATGCTAAAAATATTGCGAAAATCTTGCATTGGTGTTTGCAGAAAGCTTAATCTAAATTTAGAAAAATCCCTTTAAATTCTTATATTTAAGGGGATTTATATTTTAATTGTGATGGAAAAAATAAATGTTATAGAACACATCAGAAGACGACCTGGAATGTATATTGGTTCTCTGGATCATGCGGGTTTTAATGAATTAATACATTATCTAATTCAGGATTTAATAGCAACCGAAACTTTTGAAATTACTTTTATTCTTAAAGAAAATAATCAATTAATAATAGAGGGATTAAACGAAAAAACATTTGACTTTATTTCTAAAGCAGTAGAAGATATTAATGATTATAATGGTGAGAATTTTCATTTGTCTATAGCAACGCTTATCGGACTATCCGATTATTTAAAAATTGAATTTGACGATTGTGTAGTTTTAAATTCAAATAAAGGAATATTTAAAATAGAAAATGAAATTCTCAAAGCAAAAAAAATCAAATTTGATTTTACAATTGACAAAGATATTTTTAAAAATTTAGTCGTAGATTATATCAGTATTAATCATTTGCTTAAAAGATTTTCTTATTTAAATTCGAAATTGAGAATTAAAAGTATTGATGAATCGGGAATCGAAAAGCAAACAAACATCTTTCATTTTTCTAATGGCTTATCGGAAAAAATTGATTTTGAACTTAGAGAAAGAATGTTGAATAATGATTTGATTTTTAGGCTAAATTTTGATAAAGAAACAGAATATTCATATTCGTTAGCTCTTGCTTTTGTAAGAGGTTTCTGGATGGATCCAAAATTAAAGGTATATTCAAATTACAAAGAAAGTTCTTTGGGAGGATCACTTTTGGATGGCATACTTCAGGGAATGAAATTGTTTTTTAAACGACAATCTCGCAAGAAGAATTTGAATATGAGTATAACAAATGCTAAGTTAAAGAATCATCTTATTCTTTTTGCTTCGGTAACTGGCGAATTAAATTATTTAGGTGCAACAAGAGCTAAATTAGGAACTCCAAAGGTTCAACTCGAAATTAAAGAATTCGTTTATTTGGAACTACAATCATATTTTTCTGATAAAGAAGATGAATTAAAAGATATTTTTGATGTTCTACAGAATAATTATTAAGCTTCCTTTTGAAAGGGAGTTTTTTTATTTCCTTTCCATCCACTCCTCATAAGAAAGCACGCCCAACTCCGGTGGTTTTCCGTCACCATCCAAAACCGAGATAAATTCCAGCTGGTTTCCATCCGGATCATTAAAATAAATGGCCAAAGCTGGCATCCATGCAAAAACCATTGGCTTTTCAATGCCGTCTTTCAGAAAATTATAAGGTTTCAGGTTTTTATTTTTCAGAAATTCGACAGAATAATTCAGAATATCTTCCTTTTCGGAGGTAAAAGCAAAATGCCTTGTTTGAAGATTTTCCTTCTGCTCCCATAATCCCAACATGGATTCCTTGTTTTTTCCGATCCATAAAAAAGCAATTCTTCGGTTTTCTTCTTTGTGGGCAAATTCTAATCCCAAAATTTCAGTATAGAATTTTATTGCATTTTCCAGATCACTCACCTGAACATGAGTTTCGTAGAGTCCTTTAATCATGAGTTTAAAATTTTAATGAAACAAATTTAGAAAACGTATTTCCATAAATTCCCAATTATTAATTCCTTTATATAAAATGCATGATAGATTTTTTCTAAACACAAATCCCACAAATTTTTTCACAGATTTCACAAAGAAGATTGGTATTATTAGTGCAAGAATCCGTGTAATTAGTGTTTAAATAAAATTTTTTTTCAAAAAAATTATACTACGCAAAAACATTGCGCAAAAGAATCCTTACTTTGCATCAGAAATCAGGGAGAAAGTGATAATCCTCTGAAATGTTTAACAAAAAAAACAGTAACCATGAAATTTAATTTTTTAAGAAAAGAGAATAAAGTAGTAACGAACTACGAAGGTGCAAAAGCTTATACCATGACACATGCTGAAGAACTATACAGTGCTGTTGTTACAACAGGATTATCCAATACCACTTATGAAAAAGGAAATGAAAGACTCACAAGAATTCAGTCCCTGATTCAGAAAAATGATCCGGAATTCGTAGCAAAACTGGCAGTTTATGCAAGAAAAGATATGTATCTGCGTTCCATTCCGTTGGTTTTGACGACCGAATTGGCAAAGCAGACTTCAGGTACAGACCTGGTAAGCAGAACCATCGATGGCGTAATCCAGAGAGCGGATGAAATTACTGAACTTTTGGCATATTACCAATTGGCAAACGAAAGAACAGATCTTAAAAAACTCAACAAACTGTCAAAGCAAATCCAGAAAGGTCTGGTAAAATCATTCAATAAATTTGATGAATACCAGTTCGCCAAATACAACAGAAAAGCAGAAGTAACCTTGAAAGATGCCTTGTTTTTGGTTCACCCGAAAGCAAAAGATGAAAACCAACAGGCTATTTTCAACAAAATCGTCAACGATTCTTTGGAAACTCCATATACTTGGGAAGTTGAACTTTCAGTATTAGGTCAGGCAAAATTTGCCGATGATGCCGAAAGAAAAGCGACCTTCAAAAACAAATGGGAAGAACTGATTTTCAGCAACAAACTGGGCTATATGGCAACGTTGCGAAACCTCAGAAATATTCTGGAAGCCAACGTTTCTTCGGATGCGATGCAGAAAGTTTGCAGTTATCTTTCGGATGAAAAAGCGGTGAGAAATTCAAAACAGCTGCCTTTCAGATTCTTGTCTGCGTACAGAGAACTGAAAAGTATGAAATCACCTTATCTGTCATCCATTCTCGAAGCATTGGAAGATGCGGTTTTGGTGAGTGCCAAAAATATCAAAGGTTTTGGATTCGATACTTCGGTGGTGATCGCGGCAGACGTTTCCGCTTCAATGCAAAAGTCGGTTTCTCCAAGATCTAAAGTTTTGCTGTATGATATTGGTCTGTTGATGTCGATGATGCTGCAGTCGCAGTGCAAAAATGTAATTTCAGGAATATTCGGAGACACCTGGAAAAGAGTTCCGATGCCTAAAAACGGTATTTTGAGAAACGTGGATGCATTCTACAAAAGAGAAGGTGAAGTAGGTTACTCTACCAACGGTTATCTGGTTATCGAAGATTTGCTGAACAGACGCGAAAAAGTGGATAAAGTAATGATTTTCACCGATACTCAGCTTTGGAACAGCAACGGAACCCGAAATTCTTTCGAAGATTCTTGGAATCAGTATAAAAGTTTCCACCCAAATGCAAAATTGTATATTTTTGACTTGGCGGGTTACGGAAGACAGCCTTTGGATATCAGACAAAATGATGTATACCTTATCGCAGGTTGGTCCGATAAAATTTTCGACGTACTGAATGCTTTGGAAGACAAAAAATCTGCCGTAGAAATGATTAAAAAAGTAGTGCTGTAAAAGGCACTGCTTTTAAAATAAAACTAATAACCATTATTTTCAGGAGCTTAATCCCGCTCTCCGCACTCGCTATTTTCTGGATTTCGGCTGTGGCGGCAAAGCCGCCACAGCCGAAATCCAGAAAATGAGCTCAGACAAATGCTGCGATCGGGGCTAAAAAATGCTAAAAATGATACAACTTTTTAACGTTATTGAAATCAATCCCTTTAAATATTCTCAGGAAGACTATGAGATTCCTGAATTATCAGACTCTTCAATTTCTGAAGAACGGGATGATAGATGGCGAAAAGCTATATCTATTTTAGATCTTAATCTAAAATTAATCGAGGAAGATTCTTATTTCGTAGATATTGAAACAATTGACGATGAAAATCTGAAGATTATTTTAAAAATAGTTTTCGATGATAGAGATATAGATATTGAAGAAGAAAATTACTTGATGCTGTTTGATGGAGGAATTCTTTTAAAGAAAGACAATGAACTTCTCCTTGAGCCACAGTGTTGTGCAGATCTTGAGGATATCAAAAATTGGGAATATATTTTCAAAAATAGTTCATCAGATTGGTCACAGTTATGGATTGGGCATCCGTGGATTTTCTACAAAAAAGAAAATGGTAAAATTCAATTTTCCGATTATACCGAGGACTTGTTAAATGAATGGGAAAATAGACAATCTGTTTTTGAAGTCGATGAATTAGATTTGCAAATTGAAATTAATAAAATAAAAGAACGGCAAATACATTTCAATGATAGAGTTATTAAGCTTTTGACAGAAATATAAATTTAACAATCGACTTAGGAAATGTAGGCGTTAAAAAAATAAGCTATACGAACGTTAAGAAAATTCTACTGTTTGAAATAGGAACAAATTCAAAACGAACAAATGAATAATTATAAATAATGGGAACTATTTTTTACAGAATTGAAAAGGATCTTAAGGCGGGAAGAAAGAAAAAAGCCTGCGACAGACTTCGAAATCTGATTAATGAATTTCCCGACGATCTTTCTTTAAGAGACAAACTGGCTCAGATTTATTATGATTCAGGGTTTAAAGATGAAGCCGGAAAGTTTTGGATCTTATCTGAACCTCAGAATTTCGAAATGAAAGAAGCAATTGAAATCTACAGAAATTCATTAAGCAATTCAGGAAATGCTATTTTAAAAGATATCGTTTTTCGGGGAGATAAAACCCAACTTTCGGAATACGCAAAAAATATTCTGAAACAATTGGAAACCGATAGCTTTAAGAAAACAAAACATATTCCTGATTTTAAAAGAAAGCAAAGAGAAAAAGGAAATTATGCGGAATCTAAAGACAGCTTTTTTAGTAATGTAGGATTTTATTTGCTCATTGGAGGAATTATTTTACTTCCATTTTTAGGACTTGTTAAGCTGGGAGAGATTATCGGGTCAATATTTTCAAAATAAATTTTAACTGCGTAAAAAGAATGCGCACTGACGCAATAATTTTGCATCAACAAAAACAGATAACCATGAATTACTATAAAAAATGGCTTAAAGGAACACTGTATTGAGGTTAAATACTCAATACTTATGAAAAAAATTAAAACATTAAAGAAGTCTTTCGGATACAATGAATTTGGATTAGTTGACTTTCCGAAGAAAATTTCAAATGTGCAGATTTCCAGAATTTTATATGGAAATGAAATGGGGTGTTCTTATTGTTTTCCACATGGTTATGAAACCATTAATTCAAAAGAAATTAAGTTTCAGAGAAACTGGAAAAAATACAGAAAAACCCAATGGAAAATCAAAAAGTAAGTGTCGTAAAACAGAATTGCTTCGTTGGGAGCGGTTATACAGGTTCGAGTCCTGTTTCCGAACATTTGGAATGGCGTAAATGGGTAGCGCGCCGCTGTAAGTGTCTGTTTGATTTTTCACCTTACTTAAAAAAAATTACCGGTGCCGTAAGAAAAGAAGTCCTTCGATTTCCACTTGAACAAGAGTCTTTTCGTTACATTGCCCGGTTTTAAACAACCAATGTCGTCATCATAAGAGTTCCATCGTCTTACTTAAAATTTGAATTGATATCAAAAACTCTTATACAATGTTACTTGGTTTTTTTAAAAAATAATTTTAACTGCGTAAAAAGATTGCGTACCAATGCAATAATTTTGCAGTAACAAAAAACAATAACCATAAAAACTTAAAAATAATCGATGCCGTAAGAAAGAGTTCCTTCGAATCCAAACTGAAAAAGTCTCTTTCAAAATTTTGCTCGATTTTAAAATTACTTACAAGTGCCGTAGATAAAAGTTACTTCGATTTGTACAGAGGTTCGAATCCTTTCGCCGAAAGGTGTGGTCGAGTGGTTAGACGGTTTTTAAGACAGCTTTTATCACTGTTTGCCTTGTAATTTTTAAGAAAACTATTTAAAAAACATAAAAAATCAAGTGTCGTTTCAGAATCATACTTCGATATTTAATCTTTGGGTCGCAGGTTCGATTCCTGCCTTCTCTGTTGTAAACGAGATGTAGCTCAGACGGTAGAGCAAAAGCACTGAAAGATTCTCACATTATTACCTTGATTTAAAAAACAAAAGAGTGCCGTAGAAAAGGCTTACTTCGAACAGCAATTATTTAGACCAAAAAAATCTAAAAAACAAGTGCAATTTCCTGAATAACAGTAGGGATCAGGTGCATGTCTGTCTTTTCGCCTTTTGCCTCTTTTTATAGGGAATTTAAAAATATCGGGTGTCGTAGTACAGAAATACTTCGTTCCAAACCGGAAATACAGGTTCGATGTCTGTCAGTAAATAAAAAACTGTCGTCTAATTTGAGTAAGGACGCCGGAGAAATATCTGTACGAAATTTACCTTGATAAAATAAAGAGTGCCGTTAGAGAAAACTTACTTCGGTTAATCTTAATGATGTTGGTTCGACTCCAGAATAAATCTGAAAATGATTTATAATAAAGAGTTTTCTCGTCTTTTGCCTCTTTTTTAATTTTAAAAACTTACAGATAAGTGTCGTAGAGAAAGGTTACTTCGTAACTATAACGGTCCTAAGGTAGCGTAATTCGGGCGACCGAACTGGTGAGGTTGGGTTGAAAACCAACTGGGCAAAAGTTTTCGAAAGAAAGCGCAAGTCTCTCGCAGATGTAGAATTGCCGGCTCCCTGCCCAAATCGGGTAAGAGCGGCGCTCATAAGAGCAAAAATACCTTTTTCGCCTTTTACCTTATCTGTTTTTATAATATACAAGTGCCGTAGAATAGTGTTACTTCGCTCATTACGACGGGGTCGCGGGTTCGAGTCCCGCCTTTTCCACAGTTTAAAAAACACAAAATTAAAATAGGAAAAGTAGCTCAGTTGGTTAGAGCACGACATTGCACTTTCTGGTTGTTGCCTTGTTTTAAAATATAAAGTGTCGTAGAGAAAAGATACTTCGTCACCAATCGAAGGGGAGGAATAATGAAGCAGATCATACCTGCAAGATTATCCGGTTCGACTCCGGCAGAACGATGCCCCGCTTTTCTTTTCTCGTCAGTAATCTTTTTATTAAAAATCCGAAAACGCTTTGTTTTCGGATTTTTTTATTTTGAAATCAGTTCTTTGAAGTAATTTTTTCGTATTCTTCTTCAAACGTTTTTTTCCATTTTGCAATGGTAGTTCTGCTGATTTTATACTTTTTCGACATATAATTTGTAGAAAAATTATGCTTGTTCTGGTATTGCAAAAGCTTCAGCATCGTTTTCTTATCGTAAGTCTTCAGTTTCTGATTTTTCTCAAGGCTTTCTTTTGATTGCTTGAAAACCAATTCATTAAAATTCAAAACATCTTCAGTGGTTTTTAAATTTTTTATCAGACGCTGAACTTTGGGATCGTTCAGTTTATCAGGATCTTTTTCTTTAAGCATATCCTGATAGATCTTCGTGTAATTTGGACGCATGGGATGTTTTTTTAAATTTTTTGCAGCCATCGGTGAAGCGTACTTTTAGGGATTGAATACTCCTGGATGATTTCATTATGAGTCATCTCTCCGGATTGTATTTTTCCGATGATGAATTCTTTGATCTCCTGAGTATAAATATTTTTTCTGAAATACGGAATTTTATCCGATTTCGGATTTTTTACCTTGTCAACAGCAGAAGGAGGCGCATATAAGATAAGGTGCGAACTGTAAATTCTGAAGAAATCATACTCCAGAAGTTTAGAGCATCTTAATAAAAGATCTGTTTCTACCGATGCACTTTCGAAGATTTTATCGATAGCTTCCTCATCTTTTTTAAGAAAACTGCACATTCTTTCTTTACTAACTTCAAGTTCGTTAGCTCTTTCTTTAATAAATTGTCCTATATGTATGTCTTTGTATAGCATAGGTTTTTTTAAGCCTTAGTGATTAATAAGCAATTTGCAGTCCGAAATTATAAAATATAGAAAAAATATGAAAACTTTAGCACGATTTATTACGTTATGCCCGTTTAATAATTAGCGCAATACTTATTTACAAAAAAAAAATGAATCGAATTTACTTGTAAATAGTATAAATAGAAATGTAAAACCAAGAATTTATGCTTTATTTTGCAGTACCCTCATGTATTTCAGATCCTCATTACTTTGTTCAGTAAACTTTAACTATCCCGACTTTTTGTAAGCACCAATACTAATTTCCATTACTTTATCATCTACTTTATCATCATGTAAACGCCTTTTTTTATAATGTAAGATAATTTTCTTTCTGTAATTAATTAATCATCAATAATTGAATTAAATATTTAGAAAAAATACTAACTTCTCTGAAATCAAATATAGAAAAAATTGGATTCAGTCCAAAAGAATGAGGAATAAAATTTCATGAAATACTATTTTTAGTTAAAGTTTAATGAAATATGTGGTATGTGTTGTGAAATATTACATTCTGAAATAATTGTAGAGAACATAATTTTACAGGAAACATATTGTGAAATATTTAAAGTAAGGAAGGTAAAAATTGTCTGAGAAATTTTTAGTCAATATCTTTGCAGATAATATGCAAATAAAAACAAAAACTTCCTCCGAAGTTACACCGCCTTAAGGATTTGATAAATTTAATAAAACTGTTTTCTAAAAAAGAAAACAGCAATTTCTGTTTTTAAAATATCATTAAATCCTTAAACATTACTTTTCCAATGGAAAATTCTCTTAAACTTTTCGACTTTTCACAAAAAATCAATTTCAAAAACGAACTTCTTGCCGGATTTACAGTGGCAATGACGATGATTCCCGAATCTCTTTCCTTTGCCATTCTTGCCGGACTTTCTCCTTTAACGGGATTATACGCCGCCTTTATGATGGGATTGGTAACGGCTATTTTCGGAGGTCGTCCCGGAATGGTTTCCGGTGGAGCAGGAGCAACCATCGTTGTTTTAATTGCACTCATCAAAACTCACGGAGCAGAATATTTATTTGCAACTGTAGCTTTAGCCGGAATTTTTCAGATGCTGGTCGGCGTTTTCAGACTTGGAAAATTCGTAAGATTAATTCCGCAGCCCGTAATGTACGGTTTCCTGAACGGTCTTGCTGTTATCATTTTCATGGCACAGGTAGAACAGTTTAAAATTACCGATGCAAACGGTGTTGTAAGTTGGCTTCAGAGTTCTTCCTTATATATTATGTTAGGTTTAACTGCTTTAACGATTGCTATCGTTTACTTTTTCCCGAAAATTACTAAAGCCCTTCCAAGTTCTTTAATCGCAATTTTAATTGTTTTCGGAGTGGTTGTTGGTTTCGGAATTCATACAAAAACCGTTGCAGATATTGCCCGCATCAGCGGAAATTTACCCAGTTTCCATATTCCGGAAATACCTTTTTCATTAGAAACCTTACAGATTATTTTTCCTTATGCTTTAATTATGGCAGGAGTTGGCTTAATTGAATCTTTGCTTACTTTATCTATGGTGGATGAAATCACCAATTCAAAAGGAAACACCAATAAAGAAGCCGTAGCGCAAGGTTTAGCCAACGTTACCAACGGTTTTTTCGGAGGAATGGGAGGCTGTGCAATGGTTGCCCAGACTTTAGTGAATCTGAATGCCGGTTCCAGAGCCAGACTTTCCGGAATCATTGCTTCCCTCACGATCTTAATTATTATTTTAGTCGGAGCCCCGTTTATTGAAAAAATCCCGATGGCGGCTTTGGTTGGTGTCATGATGATGGTTGCGATCAGTACTTTTCAGTGGGTTTCCATAAGCATCATTAATAAGATGCCGAAATCTGATATTTTTGTGGGAATTACAGTGGCATTAATTACCATTATTCTTCACAATCTTGCTTTAGCGGTTTTGGTAGGAGTAATCATTTCTGCTCTTGTTTTTGCGTGGGACAATGCGAAAAGAATCCGTGCCAGAAAATATACAGACGAAAATGGGGTTAAATATTATCAGATTTCAGGACCGCTATTCTTTGGCTCGGTTACAACATTTATTGATAAGTTTGATCCTGTAAACGATCCGGATCAGGTAGTCATCGATTTTAAAGAAAGCAGGGTTGTTGATATGAGTGCAATTGATGCTCTTGATAAACTCTCTAAAAAATATACGCAACAAAATAAAAAACTGCATTTAAGACACCTAAGTGAAGACTGCCGCAAAATGCTGAAAAATGCAGAAGCGGTGATTGAAGTGAATATTCAGGATGATCCTACGTATAAAGTGATGCCGGAGAAGTAGGAGGGTTTTTGAGTTGGAGTGTGGGAGAGTTTGAGTGGTTGAGAAGGTTTTGAGGCGGGAAGATGGAAGATGGAAGATGGAAGATGGAAGATGGGAGGTGGAAGATGGAAGTGCGATGATGGAAGTTTAGAAATACTCCGCAAACATCTGAAAAATCTTGTAATTTGTAGGAAATAAAATTTTGAATAAGCTGGAAGTGCGATGATGGAAGTTTAAAATTCATGCAAATATTTGTGTAATCTATAGAAAATAAAAAATCTGCATAATCTGCAAAATCAGTGGGAGAAAAAACAATTCATCATTAATAATGACACTATCCCGTAAAGTGTGTAAGTAGAAAAGTTAGGCTTGGATTTTATAATCTGAGCCTTTTTTCAAAAATAAG
>NZ_JACLCT010000032.1:34064-48945 GCF_014218915.1 Chryseobacterium sp. C2(2020) | reverse complement strand
ATTTTTGAAAAAAGGCTCAGATTATAAAATCCAAGCCTAACTTTTCTACTTACACACTTTACGGGATAGTGTCTAAAAATTGTAAACAATGAATAATTAGTTGTTTTATTTATTGTTTTGCCGAGTTTATCAACATTACTAAAATCTTCTAAAATATTTGCTTCCATTCTACTTTTTTCCATCATTTTATATTCAATAAATATTATAATACCTAAATTAATAATTGGAACTAAAATTAGTTCCATTGGAACATCATCTTTAATTTTAGCTATTGCAAAAAAACCTGCAATCATAATGTTATTGAAATTAAACAATTTATCATGTATTCTATCAAAATACTTTAGAACATCTCTAGTACCATCATATGATGTCTTTTCTAAAGAAGCCATTGATTTATCTATATCTTTAAATATCTCATCAGGGTTTTGTCTCTGTTTTTCAAAATCTTCCATAAGTATTTTTTTTTGGTTTAATATTTAAAAACTTTTTCATATTCAAATCGAATTCTATTAATTTAAGCACATATTTGATAACAACATCAAAATTAAAATAAAACCTTCTCTTTTACGGAAGGTTTTTTTGTGCCCTTCAGTCATAAAAAATGACGGTTCGGCAAAAAATAATTTTTAATACTTTTATTAAAGCCTAATTTTGAACCAAGAAAGCTCACAATGAAATACAAAAGCATCATCATATTACTCTGGATATCGTTGGCAACAACATTTTTTTTCTTTTTCGTTTTTAATGATGAAAAAACACTGGAAAATTTTGCCATCACTCTTTTGGTTTCCACCATGTATTCATTCGTTTTGGGACTGGGAAACGGTATCATCAACGATTTTCTCAACAGGAAATTCCCATGGTCTGAAACCACAAGAACAAGAGCGATCATAAGCATCATTTCCATTCTCATCGCCAATACCATTTTGGTGTATTTCTGTAATTATATGAATTTCGTGGTGATTCAGAAGGCAACAACCTCAGAACAGTTCTTTTCCAGCAAATACAATGTTTCCAACTGGTTCATGATTAATATTGCCCTGCTTATTTCGGCTTTTCTTCATGCCAAAGGTTTCATGGAAGAACTTCGGAAAACGTCCAAAAAAGAAGTGGTTGAACAGAAGTTAATTGCCAAATCTGCCAATGCACAGTTTGAAAGCCTTAAGAACCAGTTAGATCCACATTTTTTATTCAATTCTCTGAATGTTTTAAGCTCGTTAATTGATGAAAACCCGAAACAGGCGCAGAAGTTTACTGCCTCAATGTCAAAGATTTACAGATATGTTCTGGAGCAGAAAGACAAAGAACTGGTTACTGTGGAAGATGAGCTGGAATTTGCCAAAACCTATTGCGAATTGCTGAAAACACGATTCGAGGACAGTGTAGATTTTGATTTTGAAGTAAAAAAAGAAGATTACCGAAGATTTGTCGTTCCGCTATCTTTACAGCTTCTTCTGGAGAACTGCATCAAGCATAATTTTGCCACTTCTTCAAAACCTCTCATCATTAAAATTTTCTCTGAAAATGATACGTTGTGCATCGAAAATAATTTACAGGTAAGAGAGCAGATCAAAGAAAGCTCAGGGATCGGTCTGGCAAATATTGTACAGCGCTATTCTTTACTCACCAAAAGAAATGTTTTTATAGAAAAATCTGAAGATTACTTTAAAGTAAAACTTCCGGTACTTTTCTCTAAACCGAATGTTGTAAATGAAATAGCCGAAACTAAAAATGAATCTTACGAACGTGCGCACAAACGGGTAAAAGAAATAAAAAGCTTTTACGGAAATCTCATTTCTTACTGCATTATCATTCCTTTTTTAATCATTTTAAATCTCATCACCAGTCCGGATCGTCTGTGGTTTTACTGGCCGATGTTAGGTTGGGGAATCGGGCTTGTTGCTCACGGAATGAGTGTTTTCGCTATTGGTAAAAGCTGGGAAGAAAGAAGGATCAGGGAAATTTTAGAAAAACAAAACAGAACATTAAAATAAGCATCATGGAACCGATAAGCAAAGATGATTTCAGATACAAAGAAGCGGAAAGACAGGTAAAAAGAATCAAAAGATTTTACTTTTCCGTCTTCATTTATATTGCGGTTAATATTTTCATTTTATATCTGAATTACACAGAATTAAAACCCAATGAATCTATTTTTCAGTTAAAATTTTTTGCGCTTCCATTTTTCTGGGGAATCGGAGTTGCCATTTCGGCAATGAGAACGTTTATTCCGGGGTTTATGCTTGGAAATAAATGGGAAGAAAGAAAAATTAAAGAACTGATGGAAAAGGAAAAAAACGGCAGATAAATTGTTCATCACTTCCCAATACCGTTTGATATGAAAACTTTACAGATTCTTTTCGCCATTTCTATGGTCGCGTGGTTTTTAAGCGAATTTCTCTACAAAAACATCCTGAAATCCGGAGAAAAAGACAATAAAAAGGATAAATCGACTCTAAATTTATTGTGGATTGCGATTCCGCTTTCAATTGTAAGTGCCGTTGCGGTTTCTTACGTTATACGTTTTCCCATTTCTGATGAGGTCTGGATCTATTATTCAGGAGCCGTTCTGATATGGATCGGAATTATTTTAAGGTTCATCATCATTCGTTCTTTGGGAAAATATTTTACGGTTGACGTTACGATTAAAGAAGATCATAAAATTAAGAAAGAAGGGTTTTACAAATATCTCAGACATCCGTCTTACGCTTTTTCATTGCTTACTTCGTTGGGTTTGGGATTGTATTTAAACAACTGGTTCTCATTGACTTTGGCTTTTCTGATTCCTTTCATTGCATTCAGCTACAGAATTAATGTCGAAGAAAAGGCTTTAATCGAGCAGTTCGGAGAAGAATATCTGGATTACCGTAGAAAAACGAAAAAGCTGATTCCTTTTGTTTATTAAGTTACTTATTCACTGATTTTTAATCAACAAAATCAGGAAAGTTATTTAAAGTAAAATGGTAGAAAACTCTTTGGAGTTTTATCTGCGTAGAAATCATATTAGGAGTAGGTTCAGCGTTCCGGAGGAACGTTATCTTTAGAAAATTTATCGTATTTAAGATGCCAATCCTATGGATTGATTAACGGATTTATTCTTATTTCTACACAGATTCTGCTCCTAAAGGAGCAAACACTTAACTCCATAATTAAAAATCCTTGCACTGTCATTTCGACAAAGGAGAAATCCAGTCAGTTTAATAATCATTTGATATAGAAATTGATTACAAATTTCATTTAAAAGCGAATCATACTTTCGCAGCTTTCCTAACCAAACAACTAAAAACATCAAAATCAAAAAATCCCGATTCTCCGTTGAGTCGGGATTTTTACAATTCAGGATGCATATTCTACGGTTCGGTCAGTTAAAATTGATTTGAGGCTGTTTTCTGTCCTACATTTGTCTCAACAAAAACAAACAATTAATCTTTAAAAATAAAAAATATGGAAACTTACACCAACAAAGAAGAATTAGCGTACGAAAAAGCATCAAGAAGAGTAAAAGAACTGAAAGGATTTTACGGAAACCTTACTTCATATTGCCTTGTGATTTCATTTTTAGCCGTGTTGAATTTTTTAACATCACCACAATATCTTTGGTTTTTCTGGCCAATGTTAGGATGGGGATTAGGTCTTGCGGCGCACGCAGCAAGTACTTTCGGGATCGGAAGAGACTGGGAAGAAAGAAAAATAAAACAACTGATGGACGAAGAAAGAAGAAATACGAAATCTTTATAACCAACATTCAATTTTAACTTTAAAAATAGATTATCATGAATTACAATCAGGCACAGGAAAGAGTAAACGATCTTAAAAAATTCTACAAAAGCCTTTTATGGTTTGGGATCGTGGCAGTAATTATTTTCGGAGACGATATTTTAGAAAAAGGAATATTTAATTTTTCATTGTGGAACGGATCAATCATTCTTACCATCTGGGGAATTATTTTAACTGTAAAAGCCGTAAAACTATTCCTTCTGGATTCCGAATGGGAAAGAGAAGTGATGGAAAAAGAAATGAAAAAATCGAAAGAACCGCTGAAGTTTTAAAACTGACAATTTTTGATTACTTTTATTTCAAAATTATAAAAACTAAAACAGGAACTCAATGATCAAAACTGTTATTATCGAGGACGAAAAACCCGCTTCAAGGAAACTGGAAAGAATGCTTAACGAATTTCCTGAAATAGAGATCGTTGCAAAAATAGAATCGGTAGAAGAAGGAGTGCAGTGGTTTTCAGAAAATGAACATCCGCAGCTCATCTTTTCAGACATTGTTCTGGGAGACGGTCTGTCTTTCGATATCTTCGAAAAAGTTCCGACAAAAGGATTTATCATTTACACGACAGCTTTTGATCAGTATACCTTAAAAGCGTTCAAGCTGAACAGCATCGATTATCTTCTGAAGCCAATTTTGGATGAAGATCTTGCCGGAGCGATCGAAAAATTCAAATCATTTATTCCTTCAGATAATTCCGTCAATTCACACGAAATTAAGCAGTTAATTAAAAAGGAAAAAAGCACACTTTCCAGAATTCTGGTGAAGATAGGCTACAACCTGAAAATTGTTCAGACCCACGAAGTAAGCTGTTTTTTCAGTGAAAATAAGATTGTTTATCTGCAGACTCAGGAAAGAACATATCCTTCGGATTTCACGCTGGACGAACTGGAAGAGGTGCTGGATGAAAAGAAATTCTTCCGGGTAAACCGGCAGTTTATCATCAATTCAGATTACATTAAAAATATCCACACTTCACCCAATTACAAAGTTGAACTTGAATTTCAGCCACAGGAAGAAATTACCGTAAGCCGCGACCGCGTAAAAGATTTTAAAGACTGGTTGGTAAGTTAAAACCCAAAACAAAAAAACTTAAACCCAAAAACTCAAATCTATCGACCATCAACTATGATCAACTATCTGTAATCGATACGGTTAGATTCCGTGTCTTCAAGCTGTTTGATAATCGATTTCGGAATTTCATCGCTGTCGATCGGGAAACTGATAGAGTCTGAAATAAAAGTTTTGCGGTCTGCTTTCTGAAAGATTTCAAACAGGGCAATCGGTTCCTGATTAAAACTGATACATGTACTTATAAAATGCAACTCATGGAGCTTATACTCTGGATTTTTCAGCTTTTCCTTGATATCTTTTATTCTTGAAATAAAATGACGCTGCCGGATGAACGTATTGCTGTTCATGATGATAAAGACATAATCGGAATAGGCCGTTATTTTTCCAAAATATTTATGACGGTCGCCGCCGCTTCTTTCGACGAAATATTCTCCGGACGTTTCGGATTTGTAGATTTCCGTCGCAGAACGCCAGATTCGGTCTTCTTTTGCCAGTAAAGGATTTTCCGGAAGATTTCTGTTGTAGGAATACCAACAGCCGACAAGATGGTCCAGTAAAGCGGTGTTTGGCTTTACATTATTCATATCAATCCTCAGATCGTTAAAATTGAATGATTCCGTATTGGAGTTGATGAAATCGATATAACTCGAATATCCTAAAACTTTAACAATCATGCTGAGTTTGGCAAGATTAGGCTTGCTCAATACTGCATTTTCATTCTGGTAATATTTCTTTAATTTATTGATAATTAAATGTTCATAAAGATAATTTGAACCTAAAAGATCAGGGCTTTTTTTACTGTTGTTCTCTGAGGTTTCCTGGATAATCAGATCATTAAGTTCTGCAACGATGTAAGACCATTCGGTTTTGGATACATCTTCCCAGTGGTGTTTTTTCAGGAAATGCAACGCCAGAAAATTCATCAGTTTTTCTATGTGTAGTATATCTTCTTTTTTCATCTTTCAATTTATAAGACTAATATAAGATAATTTTAAAACCAAATGAGACTGTTGCAAGACTTTTATATCTCAACATCCAACGATATTTGAGTAGAAATTAAAAGTTAAAACAATGGAAACAAAAATGGTATTACAAAATGATCCTCTCTGGAACAGGCTTCAAGAATTCTCATTGGATGAATGTGCTGCCGATTTTCCTTTCTCAAAGAAACTGGCAAAAGAAGAAAACTGGACAGAAACATTTACCCGAAAAGCGATTGATGAATACAAAAAATTCGTCTACCTCTGCTGTAAACTTCCAAATGGTGCTTCACCAAGCGAAATTATAGACAAAGTATGGCATATGCATCTCATTTACACGCAAAACTACTGGGAAGAATTTTGTCCGGAAGTTTTGCAGCAGAAACTGCATCATCAACCTTCAAAAGGAGGAGAAAACGAAAATGAAAAACATAAAAGCTGGTTTGCGGAAACTTTAGAAAATTATGAGAAAATATTTGAGCAGGAACCGCCGAAAGATATCTGGAAATCGACTCAAATTCCTTCAAAAAAGAGAAAAATATCGCCTTTTGTTAAAATTTTTATTCTTTTAAGCATTTCTTTGGTGATCTATTCCTGTATGGAAAACAATAACGGAGGTTGGGGAATATTCCTGACTCTTATTTTCGTCTTCGTGCTGATCGTAATGATTATAAAAGCATTTAGTACAAATAACGAATCCAATAAAGGCAATAGAGATAACGGAAGTGACGGCGGCTTTTTCTACACCTGCGGAAGCGACAGTTCACACAGCGACGGAGGTTCCGGTTGCGGCAGTTCCTGCGGAAGCAGTTGTGGAAGCGGATGCGGTGGTTGCGGAGGTGGAGGAGATTAACGGAAATACAAAACACATGAAAAAAATCCTTATCCACACAATTCCGGTGCTCATAAGTCTGATCTGGCTTATTGCAATCAACCATACTTTAGATCCGATTTCTTTGAAAGGACACTATTTTCTCAAATTCTATTTCATTCTCGTCCTTGGATTTTATGCCTCTGTTTTTGCGCTGAAATTTTTTGGAGAAACCATTTCAAGAACAACTTTTTACTTCCTGATTTCTATATTTCTATTAGGAGTTATAAAATTAGCCAAAGGAATCTTTTTAGGAAAACCGGTTGGTTATTTAATGATGATTTTAATATTGGAAATTATTGTATCTGTGTTTCTTAATTTATTCTATGTAAACCATAAAATGAAATAGGAATTTACATTTTTTTTAAACAAAAAACCCGAAACATAACGCTTCGGGATTATTATTTAGATAAGATTTATTTTAGGAAATAACTCCGCTTCCGATCAGCTCTTCGCCGATGTACCACGAGGCAAACTGTCCTTCTGCAATGGCAGACTGCGGTTCTTCAAATTCCACATAGAATGCTTCTTCAAACTGGTGTAAAGTTGCTTTCTGCAATGGCTGTCTGTATCTGAATCTTGCCATTACTTCCATCGATTCTCCGTTTTTCAGTCTCAGATCTTCACGAACCCAGTGCAGTTCAGAATTATCAATTTTTAAGGCTCTTTTAAGCAGTCCCGGAAACTGATGTCCTTCTCCCACGAAAAGGATATTGTTTTCCATGTCTCTGGAGATGATAAAACAGCTTTCTTTATGTCCGCCGATTCCAAGTCCCTTGCTTTGTCCGATCGTGAAAAACTGAGCTCCCTGATGTTTTCCGATAACTTTACCGTCTGTCTTTTTGTAATTGATTTTTCGGCTGAGGTATTCCAATTCTTCCTGTTTTAACGAAAATTCAGGCATTTCTTCAGCAAAAAGGGGAGAATCTTTGAAAATTTCTACGATTTCGCCTTCTTTTGGAACCAATTGCTGCTGTAAGAATTGCGGTAAACTTACTTTTCCGATAAAACACAATCCCTGAGAATCTTTTTTATCTGCCGTTACCAAGCCGATTTCTTTAGCAATTTCTCTAACCTGAGGTTTTGTAAGCTCTCCAATCGGAAATAATGCTTTAGAAAGCTGATCCTGACTTAGCTGACATAAGAAGTAGGACTGGTCTTTATTGTTGTCTTTTCCGGCAAGAAGATGGAAAATTTCCTTTCCGTTTTCATCGATCGTTGAATCTACTCTTGCATAATGTCCGGTGGCGACTTTATCTGCGCCAAGAGACATTGCCGTCTTCATAAAAACATCGAATTTTACTTCTCTGTTGCAGAGAACATCAGGATTCGGAGTTCTTCCTTTCTGATATTCGTCGAACATATAATCTACGATTCTTTCCTTGTAAAGATCGCTCATATCAATCACCTGAAACGGAATTCCAAGCTTTTGAGCTACCATTAAGGCATCATTGCTGTCCTCGATCCACGGACATTCATCTTCCAGCGTTACCGAAGCATCGTTCCAGTTTCTCATAAACAAAGCCACCACTTCATGACCTTGCTGTTGCAGCAGATACGCTGTAACACTGGAATCCACACCTCCGGATAATCCTACTACTACTTTCATGTTATTTCAATTTTACGAAACTCTTAACGGGAGTTCTTAGTTTGACGCTGCAAAAATACAATTAAAAAGATTCGTAAAAAAGTGATAATTTTAGACATCGATAAAAACAATTTAAATATGAAAAAACTGATTATTTCTTTATGTGTTTCATGTTCAGGTCTATTTTTTTCTCAGGTGGGAGTTAATGCTTCTCCTGAAAATAACAATCGCTGGACTTTCGGCGGCGGAATCGGCTTTGGTTTCGGAAGTAACAATTACTTTAATCTTTCAGCGGCTCCAAGAGTGGGTTACCGGCTTACGGACGATCTTGAGGGTGGAGTTTTGGGAAGTGTTTCCTGGCAGAAATCAAATGCTTACAGTTCTACTATGTTTGGAGTTGGTCCTTTTCTGAATTATTATATTGCAAGAACGTTTTTCGTAAGTGCCAATTATCAGCATTATTTCATCAATTATAAAGACAAATTTTATGATTTTAAAGCTAATGCAGACGAAGATGCATTGTATCTTGGCGGCGGTTATATGCAGAGAATCGGGAATAATTCTTATTTACAGTTAGGCTTGATGTATAATGTTTTATGGAAAGAAAATTCGAGTATTTTCTCAAGTGGTTTGGTTCCGAATATAGGATTTGTGGTGGGGCTTTAACTTCTATTTCTTTTAAATTTCATGAGGGTTTAGAAACAATGACATCAAAAATCCGCGTGAATAAAATTTAAAAACAAATGGCACAAATATTTTCACAAATAAGCACGATAGAAACAGTATAATAACTAAAAAACAAAAAAGCATCGGAAAACTCCCGATGCTTTTTGGTATGATTAAATTATTTACTTACGATTAAGAAGACTTCTCTGCGGCAGATTTCTTCGGCTTTGAAGTTTTCCCTGCCAAACCGTCTTTCGCTTCATTCAGATCAAGAACTACGGTTTCTCCTTCTGTTAATTGTTTGTTTACCAGCATTTCTGCCAATAAATCTTCAATGTATTTCTGGATCGCTCTTTTTAATGGTCTTGCTCCGAAATCTTTATCCCATCCTTTTTCAGAAATAAAGTCTTTTGCTTCCTCAGTCAATTCAACTTTATATCCTAATTTTTCTAATCTTGAATACAATTTGTTCAATTCAAGATCAATGATTTTCTTGATGTCTTCTTTTTCAAGAGAATTAAAGATCACGATATCATCAATTCTGTTCAGGAATTCTGGTGAGAATGCTTTTTTAAGCGCATTTTCAATCGTACTTCTTGCTCTTGAATCCGAACTTGTTTTCTTCGCAGAAGTTCCAAACCCGACTCCATCTCCGAAATCTTTAAGATCTCTGGTTCCGATGTTAGAAGTAAGAATAATGATCGTATTTCTGAAATCGATTTTTCTTCCTAAACTGTCGGTTACGTGACCTTCATCTAAGATCTGCAACAGGATATTGAATACATCCGGATGCGCTTTTTCAATCTCATCTAAAAGAACCACAGCATAAGGTTTTCTTCTTACCGCTTCTGTTAATTGTCCGCCTTCCTCATATCCAACGTATCCCGGAGGTGCACCTACCAATCTTGAAACGGCAAATTTCTCCATGTATTCACTCATATCGATTCTGATCAAAGATTCATCAGATTCGAAAAGTTCTCTTGCCATTACTTTAGCCAGCTCAGTTTTACCAACTCCGGTTGTTCCTAAGAAGATAAAGGTTCCGATTGGGCGGTTTGGATCTTTAAGACCGGCTCTGTTTCTCTGGATTGCTTTCACAACTTTTTTCACCGCATCTTCCTGACCGATTACTTTTCCGTTCAGGTTTCCATCCATTCCGGCAAGTTTATCAAGCTCGTTTTTACCAACTTTCGTTACAGGAACACCGCTCATCATAGAAACTACTTCCGCCACATTCTCTTCTGTTACGGTTTCTTTTTTCTCTTTTACATCTTTGTCCCATTTATCCTGAGCAGAATTCAGTTCCATCTGAAGCCTTTCTTCTTCATCTTTCAGTTTTCTCGCTTCCAGATAATCCTGCGCTTTTACTGCCTTTTGTTTCAATTCCTTAATTTCTTCGATTTTCTTTTCAAAATCGATGATTTCGGTAGGAACTTTCATGTTTTTAATATACACTCGTGATCCTGCTTCGTCCATTGCATCAATCGCTTTGTCCGGTAGGAAACGGTCTGTAATATATCTTGAAGTTAAATTCACACACGCTGCAATTGCTTCAGGTGTATAAATTACATTATGGTGCTCTTCGTATTTATCTTTGATCTGATTTAAAATCTGAACGGTTTCGTCAATAGAAGTAGGTTCCACCATTACTTTCTGGAATCTTCTTTCTAATGCGCCGTCCTTTTCAATGTACTGACGGTATTCATCCAGAGTAGTAGCTCCGATGCATTGAATTTCACCTCTTGCCAAAGCCGGTTTGAACATATTGGATGCGTCTAAGCTTCCTGTTGAACTACCCGCACCAACAATGGTGTGAAGCTCATCAATGAATAAGATCACGTCTCTGTTTTTCTCCAGCTCCGTCATTATCGCTTTCATTCTTTCTTCAAACTGACCACGGTATTTTGTTCCGGCAACTAAACTTGCAAGATCTAAAGTGATCACTCGTTTTCCGTAAAGGACTCTGGAAACTTTTTTCTGCTGAATTCTTAAAGCCAGACCTTCCGCGATGGCAGATTTACCAACTCCCGGTTCCCCGATTAGCAAAGGATTGTTTTTCTTTCTTCTTGAAAGGATCTGAGAAACTCTCTCAATTTCTTTTTCACGACCGATAACAGGATCTAATTTCCCGTCTCTTGCCAGAGAAGTTAAGTCTCTACCGAAGTTATCCAGTGTTGGTGTTTTACTTTTAGCAGAGCCTAAATTTCCTGTAGGCTTTCTCATTTGCTCAAAATCTTCTCTTTCGTCATCGTCGTCGTAAGCACTCATCTGTGGTGCCTGTCCGGAATTTTTAAGCATGGTCTGATATTCTTTTGAAACTCCTTCATAGTCGATGTCGTAAGCTCCTAATATGTTTGAAGTAGGGTCCTCATATTTGTAAAGAATGCCTAAAAGCAGATGAACGGTATTAATCTCATTGCTTTTGTATTGTCTGCATTCAAGCTCAGCACGTTTGATGGCATGATCTGCCATCTTCGTGAAAGAAATATTGGTAACCTCCTCAGAAATAGGATTTAGACTTGCTGTATTTAAAGTTTCAATTTTTCTTCTGATTTGTGTTAGATCCGCATTAAGGTTTTGAAGGATTTCTTTTGCAGAGTTTTCTGTTTTTATAATACCTAAAAGTAGATGTTCTGTATTAAGAAATTCACTTTTGAGCCTTTTCGCTTCGCTCTTGCTTTGTTTGAACACTTGGCTCAAACCTTGTGAAAACTTATAATCCATAATATATCTCATTAGAATAAAAGCAACATTGCCATTTATTCATTATCTAAATTACAAATATTTTACCAAAAAGCAATAAATGACTTTATGGCAGAAAAAATTTTATTATCTTATTGAAAATGATTAAGTTTGTTGTCCTTAAAAATTTCTCATGAATCCTGAAACAGCCACTTACATAGGATATTCCGCATCACTTTTCATCGTACTGAGCTTTATATTGAAAGACATCAGGAAAATAAGGATCGTTAATATGATCGGCTGTATCTGTTTTGTTATCTATGGAATTTTCAGCGGTATGCTTTGGCCGGTAATTATTCCGAACGGATTAATCTGTTTTATACAAATTTATCATCTTCTGATGACGAAAGAAAAATAATGCAGCGAAGAAAAATAATTACTTCTGCGTTCAGTAATTTGTATACAGATCAGCGTATCGAAAAGGTTTGCAGTACTTTACATGAAAACGGCTATGAGGTTGATCTGATAGGGAATGACTGGAACGGAGCCGGAGAAATGTTCAGGCCTTATTCTTTTTCTAGGATTAAATTAATTTCAAATAGCCTGAAAACGGCTTATTTCGAATTCAACTGGAAATTGTACAGGGAATTAAAGAAAAAAACGGATAAAAACACGATTCTTCATGCAAATGATCTGGATTCTTTACTACCTAATTATTTAATTGCTAAAAAATTAAATATTCCGTTGGTTTTTGACAGTCATGAAATTTTTTCCGAAATGCCTGCGATTCAGGGCAAAATGTCACAAAAATTGTGGCGACATCTTGAAAGAAAGCTGATTCCTGATCTGAAATTGATGATTACAGCAAGTTCCGGATACGCCAATTGGTTTAAATCCCACTACGGAATTCAGCCTGTTGTTGTTCAAAATGCACCCAGAAAATTTGTTTTTGAAGGTGAAATTCCGGAAAACCGTCCGAAAACGATTCTTTATCAGGGAGTCATTAATCCTTTTCGCGGGATTGATAAGGCAATTTTGGCAATGAAACATTTGGATGATGTTATCTTTAAAATTGCAGGAGACGGACCGATGAAAAAAGAATACGAAAAATTGGTTATCAGAGAAAATCTTCAGGATAAGGTTTTATTTTTAGGAAAATTATTACCGGAAGATCTGCGAAAGATCACTTTAACGGCAGACTGCGGAATGAGCATTGAAGAGAATGGGGGAGAAAGCTATTTTTATTCTTTGCCTAATAAGGTTTTAGACTGTATTCAAGCAAGAGTTCCTCTGATTCTGTCAAATCTTCCTGAAATGCAGAATATTAAAAGACAATTTGACATTGGTGAAATTATAAAAGATCATCAGCCGGAACATATTGCGCTTGCCATTCAATCGGTTTTAGATAAAGGAAGGCAAAATTATCTTCCTGAACTTGAAAAAGCTGCTCATCTTCTATGCTGGGAAAACGAAGAAATAAAACTGTTGCAGGTTTTTGAAAAGGCATCTTCTTAAATTTAAATCGAAATATCTGATATTGATGACTGCAATTTTAGCCCCGATTGCCGCGACATCCTTTTTTGCATGGGATAAGAACAGGTAAAAAAGATACAGCAGAAAGCGGGAATAGCTTCAAATAAATTCAACATCTTTTTAATTTGGCTATCTTTGCAGAAAGAAATCAGTTTACAATGACTATTAAAGAAAAACAGCAGGAAATCATCGACGAATTTGCTTTTCTTGAAGACTGGGAGCAGAAATACGAATATATTATCGATCTTGGAAAAGAGCTCAAGGGGCTTTCTGATGACAAGAAGACAGAAGAAAACCTGATCAAAGGCTGTCAGAGTAAAGTTTGGATTGATGCCGAATTTAAAGAGGGAAAGTTGTTTTTTGAGGCAGATTCGGACGGGATTTTGCCGAAAGGTATTGTTTCGCTTCTGGTAAGCATTTACAGTGGTCACTCTACACAGGAAATTCTGGACTCTGATTTTGAGTTTATTTCTGAAATTGGTTTGCAGGAGTTTCTTTCTCCTTCCAGAGCCAATGGTTTGATGGCAATGACGAAGCAGATTAAATTTTACGCAGTCGCATATCAACTGAAGTCTTAATCTGTGACCCGAATTTTAGCATACCGTTTTTCTGCTTTTGGGGATGTCGCGATGACGGCTCCCGTTTTTCGTGAGTTTCTGGAACAAAATCCCGATGTAGAAATTGTGATGGTTTCCCGAAAAAATTTTGAAGCTTTATTTGCTGATATTCCGAACGTTATATTCAAAGGAATTAATCTTGATGATTATAAGGGCATCTTCGGTTTGAGACGTCTTGCCAATGAATTAATTAAAGAGTTTCATCCGGATTTTATCGCGAATCTTCATGATGTAATCCGCACGAAGATTCTCGACAAAATTTACAGAAGAAAAGGGCTTAAAGTATTCAAAATCAATAAGGGAAAAGAAGAAAAAGAAGATCTCACGAATGTTTGGAATTTAAATAAAAACCAATTAAAAAAAACGGTAGAACGTTATGCAGATGTTTTTCGAGAAATGGGCTTTAACGTTGAGCTTTCTCATGCATTGAGGCCGATTTCCGGAGAAAAATCAGGAATAGGGTTTGCGCCTTTTGCACAGCATCGCGGAAAAATGCTTCCTCTTGAAAAATCTTTTGAGCTGGCGAAAATTTTAGCACAAAAACATACGATTTATTTTTTCGGAGGCGGAAAATCTGAAGCTGAAACGCTGGAGCAGTGGGAGAGGGAAATCCCGAATACCTTCAGTTTAGCAGGAAAATTAAGCCTTCAGGAAGAATTAAATAAAATTTCCACATTAGAATTAATGATCTCTATGGATTCTGCCAATATGCATCTGGCAAGTCTCATGGGAACGAGATGTGTTTCCGTATGGGGACAGACTCATCCTTTTGCAGGTTTTTTAGGATTCGGACAAAAGGAAAAAGATGTGGTTCAGGTGAAAGACCTTACCTGCAGACCTTGTTCTGTTTTTGGTGATAAAGAATGCTATCGTGGAGACTGGGCTTGTCTTGAGGAGTTGCATGTGCAGAAAATAGTGGAAAAGATTTTATAAATACAGCCTCTCGATTCCAGAGGTTTTTTTAATCAGTCTTTTATAGAAATATAAAACAAAAAAATCTCCCTTAAAAAGAGAGATTTCTGTGGGTCCTGAGGGATTCGAACCCCCGACCCTCTGGGTGTAAACCAGATGCTCTGAACCAACTGAGCTAAGA
>NZ_JACLCT010000032.1:0-34054 GCF_014218915.1 Chryseobacterium sp. C2(2020) | reverse complement strand
TTTCTGTGGGTCCTGAGGGATTCGAACCCCCGACCCTCTGGGTGTAAACCAGATGCTCTGAACCAACTGAGCTAAGAACCCGAATTTTTTTGAAAGGTTTCGTTTCCTTTTCTGTGGGTCCTGAGGGATTCGAACCCCCGACCCTCTGGGTGTAAACCAGATGCTCTGAACCAACTGAGCTAAGAACCCTCTTTATCGTTGTTTCCTCGATTAGAGTGGTGCAAATATACGACTTATTTAGAAATCTCCAAATTTTTTTCTAAAAATTCTCCCACTACAAAGTTACTTCCCCCGATAAAAATCATTTCTTCATTTGTACATTCCTCTTTTGCAGAAAGATACGCTTCCTGTACCGAATCAAAAATTTTGTAAAAAATTTTCGCATCGACCAGTAAATTTTCGTAATCTTCAGGGTGTCTTCCGCGATGGATGGCTGGTTTTGCAAAATAGTACTGAGAATTATCAGGTAAAATTTTCATGACTTCATCTATTTTTTTGTCATTCACGAAGCCTAAAATAATATGTTTGTGCTTATTGATGGAATTTAATTGTGAAAAGACATATTCCAGACCTGCCTGATTGTGTCCTGTGTCGCAAATCGTCAATGGATTTTCTGAAAACTGGAACCATCGACCGATAAATCCTGTGTTTTGGTGAACATGAAGAAGCCCTTTTTCAATATTTTCATCCGAAATTTTGTAATTTAATTTTCTTAATTCATCAACTAAACATAAAACGACCTTAATGTTTTTCTCTTGATAATTTCCCTTTAAGTCAGATTTTAAATCTGTTTTTAGTAGAGTAGCATCAACAAAAGCTGCATTTTCTTTATCCGCTTTATTTTTAATGATATTTTTTACGGCTTCATTTTCATCACCGGAAATAATCGGAATCCGGGGTTTTACAATTCCTGCTTTTTCTCCTGCAATTTCTTCAATGGTATCTCCTAAAATATTCTGATGATCAAGCTGAACATTCGTAATGGCCGCCACCAAAGGATTGATAATATTGGTTGAATCCAGTCTGCCGCCTAAGCCCACTTCAATAATCGCAATATCTACATTTTGCTGATAAAAATATTCAAAAGCCATAATGGTGGTAAACTCAAAAAAAGAAGGCTGAATATCTTCCGGAAGATTTTTCAGTTTCTGAATAAAATGATAAACAAATTCTTTGTCACAATTATCACCGTTTATCTTAATCCGTTCTGTAAAATCGATCAGGTGAGGAGAGTTGTACAGTCCTGTTTTATATCCCGATTCCTGTAGAACAGAAGCCAACATATTGCTGGAAGAGCCTTTTCCATTGGTTCCGCCTATATGAACGCATTTTATCTTTTCCTGAGGATTTCCAAAAAAATCGCAAAGTTTTATAATATTGCCTAATCCAGGCTTATACGCTTTCTGCCCGTCTATCTGATAATTAGGAGCCTGTACGAACAACCATTCTACCGCTTCCTGATATTGTTCATTTGTCATAATGCAAAATTCTCAAAAGTTTTTTAAAAAGAAATATTAAAACTGTAACTTTTTTATATTTACTTCGTCTAATAGGGAAAAATATATAGAGTATGAAAAAGGTTTTGACTATTATTTTGGGATTATCTTGTCTGGCAGTCAATGCCCAGAAAAAATGGTCTTTGAGAGAATGTGTGGATTATGCGACCAAACATAATCTTCAGGTGATCCAAAATGAATATTCGAAACAGTCTCAGGATCTGAATCTGAAAATTGCCAAGAAAAACTATCTTCCGTCTGTTTCCGGTTCTGTGGGAAATACGGTGAGTTTCGGGCAGACCTCTTTCGGGACGGGAAGTTTAAGAAACGACAGATTCAGTAACAGTGCAAATCTGGGAGCAGATATTTTGGTATACAATAACGGCAGACTTGAAAAAACCATCAGAAAAACAGAATTCGATGTAGAAGCAAGTCAGTATGATATTGAAACCATTAAAAACGATATTTCTCTTCAGATTGCACAGCAGTATTTAACAACGCTATTAAATAAAGAAATTGTAAAAATTTCTCAGGCGGCAGTTGAAAATGCTCAGAAACAGTACAGCAGATCAAAAATTACTACAGAAATAGGAACAACCGCACAAACGGTTTTAGCAGAAGCCGAAGCAGGATTGGCAAGAGAAAAACAAAACCTGAAAACCGCCGAAATTAATGTCGGAAGAAGCTTATTTGCTTTAGCACAGCTTTTACAGCTTCAGGAATATAAAGATTTTGATGTGGAAGATGTGGATGTTCCGGATCAGCTTGCTCCTCAGCTAAAATCTGTAGATGAGGTTTTAACAACGGCTTACGAAACTCAGCCACAGGTAAAAGCTGCAGAAAGCAGAATAAAAGCCGCAGAAGCACAGACAGAAGTTTCTAAAACCGCTTTCTGGCCAACTGTTACGGCAAGTGCAGGAATCGGATCTTTTTACAATAACCTTTTAAATACAGATAATGTAGGTTCCGCTCTTTTCTATGTAAAAGAACAGGGATTCTTTTCTCAATATAAAGACAATTTCGGACAACAGGCGGCTCTTTCTGTTAATATCCCAATCTTTAATAAAGGTATTACAAAGCTTCAGGTAGAACAGTCTAAACTGAATGAAAGTCTGGCAAAAGTAACTTTAGAACAGCAGAAACAGACCGTAAGACAGAATGTTCAGAAAGCGCAGTTTGATGTAGATGCGAATTATGAAATCTATCTGTCATCACTTCAGGCTGAAAAAAGTACAAAACTTGCGCTGGAATTTGCAGATAAAAGCTATGCAGCAGGAAGATCTACCATTTATGACGTGAATGTTGCAAGAAATAATTATGCGAATGCACAGGGTTCTGTAGCTCAGGCAAAATATAATTATGTTTTCAGTCTTAAATTGTTGAATTTCTATGCAGGAATTCCATTAAGTTTGTAAAATGTCTATTCAGTCATTAGAAAAATATTTACCGCAAAATACGCTTCAATATTTAAAGATATGGTTTGCAGACTATTATATTCATATAAAAGTCACTCGCAACAGGAATTCCAAACTGGGAGATTATCGTAAACTTCAGGATCATTCTCATGAGATTACGATCAATTCCACGTTGGTTCCGCAATTATTTTTCTTTGTGTTAACCCATGAGTTGGCGCATCTTATTGCCTTTGAGAAGTACGGCAGAAGAATTTCTCCTCACGGAAACGAATGGAAACATACTTTCAGGCAGATGCTTTTGCAGAGTCTTGAGGTATATGAAGAAGATTTAAGACCGGTCATTGTTAAATTTTCGAAATCTCCGAAAGCCAATTTCATGGCGAGTCCGGATCTGGTAAAATATTTTCATTCTGAAAAGCAGGATGATACGCTTGTTTTTATTGAAACGCTTCAGAAAGGAGACTTCTTTCTTTACCGAAACGAAAAGTACCTTTTAGAAGGTCTAATTAAAAAAAACTATCTTTGTAAAAACTTGGCTACAGGAAGAAAGTATTCTTTCAAACCATTGGCAAGGGTAGAAAAATACACATAAGAATGTCAAAATCAAACAGATATTGCGTCATTATGGCAGGTGGAATCGGAAGCAGATTCTGGCCTATGAGTACGCAGAAATTTCCGAAACAGTTTCAGGATATTTTAGGAGTGGGGCGCACCATGATTCAGCAGACCTACGACAGGATCAGCAGAATTATTCCTAACGAAAATATATTTGTGATTACGAATAAAGAATATGTAGAGCTTTCGCATCAACAATTGCCGGAAGTTCCGCAGGAAAATATTGTAGGCGAACCTTTGCTTAAAAATACGGCTCCGTGTAATCTTTACATGGCGAATAAAATCGCTGAAACAGATCCCGATGCAACCATGATCGTGCTTCCTGCAGATCATTTAATTTTAAAAGAAGAAACTTTTCTGAAAAAAGTAGAACTGGCTTTTGAAATTGCTGCAAAGAACGAATATCTGATAACGTTGGGAATTACACCAACAAGACCAGATACAGGATATGGCTATATTCAGTTTGTAGACAAACACGATTCAGATTATTATAAAGTAAAGACCTTTACGGAAAAGCCGATTCTTGAAATTGCCAAAAGCTTTCTGGAAAGCGGCGATTTCCTTTGGAATGCAGGAATTTTCATCTGGAACGTAAAAAGCATTCATCATGCCTTTGAAATGTATCTTCCGGAAATGACGCAGCATTTTATGGCTTGCGAATACAACGCAGACAGCGAAAAAAGCTGTATTGAACTGATCTATCCTAAAGTACAGAAAATATCCATTGATAACGGAATTTTAGAAAAAGCACAGAACGTTTATGTAATTCCCGCAGATTTAGGCTGGAGCGATCTGGGAACATGGACTTCCGTTTATGAAAATGCGGATAAAGACGAAAATCTGAATGCGGTAAAAACAAAACAGCCGATTCTTACCTACAACGCAAAAGGAAACGTAATCCGTATGAAGAATAACAATAAAGCAGTGGTTATCGACGGATTGGAAAATTACATCATTGTAGATACCGATAAAGCTCTTTTAATCTGCCCGAGAGATCACGATCAGCTCATAAAAGACTATGTTTTAGACCTTAAAAACCTGAAGAAAGGAGATAAATTCATGTAAAATAATTCCTTTTTTTTCTCGTTCTATAACTATGATAACATTGATAAGAAAATTCTGGGTATTCGGTTTTTTGTTTTTGGGAACATTTTCTTACGCGCAGGAAAAGAAGCATTTTTCTAATGTTTCCAGTATTTTACAAAACATCATTCCGAATGTTAAAGCCACTTCCTGGCTGCTGATTCACAGCAGTTATGGGAAAGACCGTATTTTGAAACAATCAGGAGCGGCGATAGATTATGTTTCGCAAACCTCAGGATTCAATATCGGAATTGCGGAAGAAAATGAGTTTTACTATATCGTCTATGTTTCGGGAGGAAGAACAGAATATATTACCACTCTTGAAGGGCTTAAAAACTTTGTGGGAAAACCCGATGACATTCAGGATGCTGCCATTTCTGCAGCAACAGACGGTTATATTATCGATGAAGAATTCAGAGATATTGCGGCGAATTATTACGAAGATAAATCCAATTATTATCTGAATTTAGGAAAGCTGACTTCTACAGAATGTCCTTATCAGAAAAAACATTTTACTTTAACCATCAGTAAATCAACAGGAATAATTACGGAAGCGAAAGATAACGGTTCGTACATTGAGCTTTATAATAAAAAATGTACCAATAACCCAAGATTGCTGAAGATCGAGAAAAAAGAAGAGCCGAAAGATGAGCCTAAAAAGAAACCCACAAGATCCACAAAACGGAAATAATTTTTACGAAACAGAACGTCTGATTCTTCGTCCGATGGCTTTGGAAGATGCGGAATTTATTCTGGATCTTTACAACCGTCCGAAATTCATTCAGTTTATCGGGGATCGTAATCTGAAAACCATTTCCGATGCAGAAGATTATATCAGAAACCGCTTTCTTCCTCAGATGGAACGGTTGGGTTACGGAAATTATTTAATGCTTATCAAAGAAGGGAATCATAAAATCGGAGGGGTTGGAATTTTCGAAAGGGAAGGATTGGATGTTGTGGATATTGGCTTTTCACTTTTAGATGAGTTTGAAGGAAATGGATACGCTTATGAAGCCGCTTTAAAGATAAAATCAGTCGGAATGGATGATTTCGGGTTGAAAAAGATTTCTGCTATTACAACAAAAGACAACTTTTCTTCTCAGAAATTAATTGAAAAGCTGGGGTTAAAATTCCAAAAATATGTCACCATTCCCAACGATCCGGAGGAATTAATGTATTACGAAACAGAATATTTTTAAATATTTTATTTAAAGAGTTCTTTTAATGAATTGTAATCTGAAAAGTCCATTAGTAGCATGGACTCACTTTCAGGAGTTATTACTTCATTAGCATAGCAGGAAGTGCAGATTTTGATAATTTTAACAATTTTATTATGTTTTTTATAAATAAAAACGTCTCTGTAGGTCTGTAAGCAAGATACTTCATATTTGCTCGTACCGTATTCGAAAGAATTGAGTTTACTACATATTTGTTTGTATTTAATTTCACTATGTTTGGGTTTTACATAGCCAAATTTCTGTAAATTATTTTCAAAATTATCATTTATATCTTTACGAGTTAAGTTTCCATGAATTATTTTATATCTTAAGCTGTGACCATTCGACTTATGATTTCTTTTTTCATATTTAAGTTTGTAAATGATAATATTATCATACTCATTATTTTTCTTTGCATTTATAAAAAAAAATAAAACTAAGAATGAGAAAATAATGAAAAAAAAATTAGATTTTTTATATAAATTTTTCATGGTCTTGATGTTTTATTAATATAAAAATACAAATTTTATCCCTCCAAAATCTGTGCAGCGTGATCTTTCGTCTTTACCTTATCGATAACTTCTGTACAGATTCCGTTTTCATCAAAAACAAAAGTGGTTCTCACAATTCCCATAAATTCTTTTCCCATAAACTTTTTCAGTTGCCAGACGCCAAATTTTTCAATAACATCACGCGTTTCATCGGCAATAATATCAAACGGAAATTCAAATTTTTCACTGAATTTTTTCTGACTTTTTATAGGATCTGCACTTACTCCCAACAATTCAAATCCCTGTTTCTTCAGTTCAGCGTAATTGTCTCTCAGATTGCATGCTTCAGCAGTACAACCCGGAGTATTTGCTTTGGGATAGAAAAAAACAACAAGCTTTTTACCGATCAGATTTTCAGAATGTACCGTTTCGCCATCCTGATTGGTTCCTTCAAATTGAGGTAATTTATCTCCGACTTTCAACATAATGATTTATTTTTGTTCAAATTTAATGCTTCCATGACAAAAAAGCAAAGAGCCGAACTCGTACAGACCGAATTAGAAAAATTATATCCCGAAGTTCCCATTCCGCTGGATCATACCGATCCTTACACTTTAATGGTTGCTGTAGCACTATCTGCACAGACAACCGATAAAAAGGTGAATCAGGTAACGCCCGAACTTTTCGCGGTGGCAGGAACTCCACAGAGAATGGCAAAGCTGGAGGAATATCAGATTAAAGAATTAATCAAAGAAATCGGACTAGCCAATACCAAAGCCAAAAACCTTAAAAGAATGGCAGAACTGCTTCTGGAAAGACATAATGGAGTAGTGCCGCAAACCTACGAAGAACTCGAAGCGCTTCCCGGAGTTGGACATAAAACCGCATCCGTTGTGATGAGTCAGGGCTTTGGATTTCCTGCTTTTCCTGTTGATACCCACATTCACAGATTAATGACACAATGGAAGCTCACTTCCGGAAAAAACGTAGTAGAAACCGAAAAAGACGCCAAAAAACTCTGGAAAGAAGAAGTGTGGAACAAACTTCATCTTCAGATTATTTTCTACGGAAGAGAATATTCTCCCGCACGCGGAAACGGAGCCAAAGATTTCATCACCAAAATGCTGTTCGAAAAATAAACAATCTTTTCCGAAGCCTGAATTCCCCTCCTTTGGAGGGGTGGCGAAAATTCGGAAGAATTTTTGACGGGGTGGTCAAATAGATGAAGAAGCAAATCAATCCAACAATCTTCTGTGATAATTGATCTGTCCCAGATGATAACTCAGATGCCCGAAAAGATGGATCAGGAAATATTCCGTCGTCATTCCATAACCCAAAGGTTCAAGCGGATATTGCTTCTGGAGGTCTTCATCAGCCAGCCTATCAAGCGTAATCGTCACCGTTTCGATCGTCTTTTCAATCTGTTGAATCAATTCCATTCTCGGAATATCTTTTAATGAAAACTCAAGTTCCCTGTTTCTTACATAGCCGGAATTTCCCAAAACGGCTCCCACAAAGTGACTGAGATTTCCCACAATATGCAACGTTAAATTTCCTGCCGAATTTGCAATGGTTGCCTCTGTTTTCCAGAGATTTGTTTCATTCTGATAAGACTCAATTTCCTGTTTCAGTTTATTTAAATCTCTTAGGAATAAGGATGTTAGACTTGCTGTCATAGTTTTTTATTTAATTTTTGTTCTAAAATATCCTCTGAAATTTTTTGTAACTAATGAATCTATAGTAGTCTTATAGTCTATAAATCCGTAAATACTGTCGTTTTTTTGAAATTTGTATTTATTAAGAACCAATTTCTGATAAACCGGATGAGAATTGATAAATTTAATTTCGCCTTTTAATGTTTTTGGGTCAATATCTTGAATTAAAAACTGATCATTAAAAACCTTTACCAAAACTCCGTTTCCAAAATATCCGTTGTAATTGTTAAGCCAGATATTGATCGTATCTCCTTTGTATTCAGTTTTGCATTTATAATCGCTGAACTGAAAAAATCTGTATTGCTTTCTTCGAGGATAGAAAATGCTTTCATAATAACCATCTTCTTGTACAATATGAGCGGTTCTTGTTAGACTTTCTACTTTTTCACTGTTAAATAATTTAAGCTCAGGATATTTTGATAGAATTTTGAATGTGTCATTTTTAATTAAATTTTCATCAACAGTAATATTTTCAGGTTTTAAAATTTTCCTGTTTTCTTTTTTACAGCTTAAAAAACACAATCCCAAAATGGAAAAGCTTAAAAAAAGAAGTGTTTTTATCATAATCTGTTTTAAAACATAAAGCTAAACAAAAAAGCCACAAAAATTAATTTGTGACTTCAGTTTTTTAATGAGGAATTTCTTCTGTTAGGATTTCGTTTCCATTTTTGTCATAATAAATGCAGGTGTACTTTTCGAGATCAACGATCCATTTTTCAATACCGGTTCCTGCACAGTCTTCGCAAAACTTCATATAATCCGTTTTTCCTCTCTGATGACTTTTAAGCTGCTGAATAAATTTTTCTTTATCAGTCTGATCTTCAATAATTAGATTGGCATATTTAGGTTCGGATTTTGTGGTAAAATCATTTTCACCAAAATATTCGGTATGGCTGTCTTTTACCCATGTTTCAAACGATTTTACACCTAATTCTTTAATTTCTTTGATGTAATTCGGAAAATCTGCTCCTGTTTTTACTTTGCTGTGTGCATTTTCAATTTGTTCTACTGTAAACATTTTTTTTCGTCGTATTTTTTATTATTCAGCTTTAATTGCAAAAGCGCAAACTATAATTTTGTTTAAATTAATTTTAAATTTTGAATATCCGTTAAACAGTCTATTACTATTCATTGGTATGAAAATCAATTATTTATAACAGGCACTTCGACAAGCTCAGTGTGACACCTCTAATACCAAACGCTTGATTTTTAGCGATGTCAAGCTGAGCCTGTCGAAGCTTTAGGTTAATAAACGGACAATCAATTTTAAATTTAACCGCAAAAGATACACAAAAGACTTTATCAGATTTATTTAAAGTATTTTAAAAGTCTGCAAGAGAAAATCTTTGATTTTTTACCTTATGTGATCTTTCTTTCCATTTAAGGATTAAACTTAAACAACTCACGTGTTAAAATCTTTTACATCTTTTGCGGTAAGAAAGTTTTTTGCGTTTTAGTGATTCCGGCAAAATTTATTTCTGTTTTTTTGCCCAAAGTTCCATTTTTCTGTTCAGAACATCCAAAGGAAGACAGCCCTGACTCAAAACTTCATCATGGAATTTGGCTAAACTAAATTTGCTGCCCAGTTCTTTCTGATATTTTTCTCTCAGCTCACGAATTCTCAATGAACCGATTTTATAGCCTAAAGCCTGTCCCGGCATCGCCATATATCGTTCCACTTCGGCGGTTGCTCCGGCTTCATCGTAAGAAATATTGCTCAGGAAATATTTTATTGCCTCTTCTCGTTTCATTTTTCCGGTGTGGAGACCCGTGTCTACTACCAGTCTTACTGCTCTTAGCATTTGGTCGCTCAGGTAGCCCATCTTCTGATAAGGATCTGTATATAAGCCGAATTCCGGTCCTAATGTTTCGCAATAATGTGCCCATCCTTCACCGTAAGCTCCAAACCAGCCGAATCTCATGAATTTCGGGAGTTTGGTGTTTTCCTGCTGTAAAGAAACCTGATAATGATGTCCTGGAATAGCCTCGTGTAAGAACAAAGATTCCATACCTGAAGTTACGTTGAATTTTGACGGATCCGGAAGCGGAACGTAAAATATTCCGGGTCTTTTTCCGTCCGGAGTTCCCTGAATATATTCCGCACTTGCGCTTGCTTCCCTGAATTTTTCAGTTTGTCTGATTTCAAATCCTGTTTTCGGTGTTACGGAAAACATGGTTTTCAGCTTCGGTGTAATTTTCGTTAAAATTCCGTTGAATGCCGCTAAAACTTCCTTTGAAGTCTTGTATGGCATTGCTTTCGGATCTGTTTTTACATAATTAATGAATTCTTCCAATGTGCCGGTAAATCCAACCTGCTGTTTAACCTTTTCCATTTCCGCACGAAGCATTGCCACCTGCTGAAGTCCGATTTTATTAATTTCTTCAGGCGTTTTATCGGTTGTCGTCCAGCTTTTTGCATAATACCTGTAAATTTCCTTTCCGTTTGGCAGGCTGTTGTAACCGTCTGTTTCCCTTGCTTTTGGCAGATATTCTTTTTCCAAAAAGTTGCCCATTTTAGTATAAGCAGGAATAATTTTCTGCACGATGGCGTCCTGATAAAGCTTTGAAAATTTTTCTTTCTGCTCGTTTGTGAAATTTTTCGGAAATTTTCTGATCGGTCCGTAGAAAATATTCTTATCAAAATCAGTCGTTATAATTTCTTCGGCTCTCATTTGAGGAATCATCTTTACCACCAGTTTTTTAGGCAAAACCATTTTATTATTAATTCCTTCGCGGAAATTATCGGTGGCGGCATTCATCCATTCCGGAAATTTTTCCATTCTTTTCAGCCAGTCAGAATAATCTTTTTCTGTTTTAAAAGGCTGGCTTCCTTCTCCGCTTCCATACAATGGAAAATTAAGCGGCAAACCTCCGAATTGCGTAAAAGGAATATATTCCGGATGATAATTGTAGTTTTCTATCTTATCTTTTAACGTAAAATTCAGTACATCGTAAACTACTTTATCTTCGTCTGAAAGATTTTTATAATCCACGTTTTCCAGTTGTTTTTCTACAGAACGGTAGAAAGCGACTTCTCCGGAGATAAAATCTTTATCGATGTTAATCGGAAGCTGATCGTTATAACGTAAATCTCCCTGTGAAGTTGCATCCAGAGGATATAATTTCAGATACTGTTCATAATAATTGGAAGCAATAGAATCCAGATTGGATGGTGTTACTTTCGTTAAAGGGGAATCGGATTTTTTGCATGATCCTAAACTGATGATTATGCCTAATCCTATAATACTTTTTGATATGATGTTTTTCATTCCGGAATCTTTAGAGAACAAAAATAAATATTATATCAATGTAAACTTCCGATGAACTACAATTAAGATGATAAAGAGGATATTATTTGTTATTTTATTCTCTTTAATGAAAATATTTACATTAAATCCAATTATTTCTGTGAAATGATATTGATAATTGTAAATTTTTAATTTAAAAACGTCTGTGTTGGGTTAAAAATATATTTAATTGTTTTATTAATTAAAAAAAATGCGTTTATTTAAATTATATGTAAAAAAAAATAATTATTTATGCTATATGTTTTGTATTGTTAGTTTTTTTCTATATTAGCGATTAATTAAATAATAAGTAAAAGTATTGTGAATTATTTTAATTATTATTTAATTTAATATGAAAATCTAATTTAATTGATATGACTAAAAAACTACTTAACCTGGCAGTTGCTTTTTCTAGCATCTCTGCTTTTTATGCTCAAGTGGGTATAAATTCAACTTCTCCCAATACAACTTTTGAAATTGTTTCAAAAACCAGTGGAACAAAACCTGAAGGTATTTTAATTCCAAGATTAACAGGAGATCAGATTAAAAGCATGGAGCTTCTTCTGGGAAGTTCTCAAAATTCTATGATGATTTATGCGACGACTGCAGCCACTAGTCTTACCGGAAGTACAATAGATCTTACCGCTCCTGGATTTTATTATTATAATTCCGGATTAGCAAAATGGGTTGCTATTAATAATTTTGGAACGGCTGCGAAAACACCAATTTCAGGACTTATCGACGGAACGGCAAACAATTCGATCGACAGTAAGAACTTTGCGCAAAGTTGGGATTGGACTACTGCAAGTACGCAAACGCCACTCACTTTAAGGGCCAATGCTTTAACTACAGGAACTTTGCTGGATATTACTTCTGCAAGTACAGCCTTAAATTCTACAAATGGATTGGTGAGAATCATCAACAATGCAGCACCTTCTAATGCGACAGGTATTTTTGCGAGGTTTCAGCCAAGTAATGTTGCAGCAAGTGGAATGTCTCTTCTTAATAACGGAAATTCAGGATTCGGAACAACAGCTCCTTCTGCAAAGATTCACATTTTAGAATCAGGGACAATCAATCAACCCGGTGCTATTATAAGTCAGTCGAGTAGTGCTGCAGATACCGGAAGTTTATCCGCTACAGGATCTAAAGGATTATATATTGATATGGGTTCCACAACTTTGGATAGGGCGTTGGTGATTAATCAAAACGGAACAGCAACAAATTCCAGAGGATTAAATGTTATAATGGCAGCAACAAATCCGTCATTAGGAGCTTTTATTAATCATAGTGGAACAGGGGAAGGATTGAGAGTACAGAATACAAACACGGCTACCACTAGTAATGGAATTTTACTCATTCATAGCGGAAACTCTACAGGAAACGGAATTAGAGTTCAGATGGATGGTACAACTTCTACGGGAGGAGGAGTAAGTGTACTTTCGGCAGGTACATCTTCCGGTGTATATACTGCTACTACGACAACATCTACGGACGCAACTGCAGATGTTTCCACGAGAAGAGCGGGAGTTTGGGGCAATAGAACGATAGGAAGTACTGCTGCAAGCAATTCCGGAAGTGGATATTCAGGGCCGAGTTCTGCCGCTACCACATTAGCACACACAACTCTTTACGGATCTATGGGAAATGCAGAGCCTACAGCGGCTAATGATGCTTATATTTTTGGTGTTTTAGGTGAGGTTCTTTCGGTAGGAGGCGCAGCGGCTGTTGACAGATCGGGTGGTGTTTTGGGAAATTCGCAGGTTGCAGGAATCTTCGGAGTCTTGGGATATCGAACTTCGGGATCGGCTAATGCAGGTGTATATGGAAATGCCGCGATGTCTACAGGAACAGGCAGATCTGCGTTGGGTTCTGAGGCAGCGGGCTTTGGAGTAATGGGAGTTGGAGATCTTATGGGAGCTGCTTTTAGAGGAAATGTTTACGGAATTAATGCGAGCGGAAGCCGTTACGGAATGTATGTGGACGGTGCAACCTATACCAATAATGTAATTGCTAATGTAAGTACTGTAGACGGAAGCGCAGAAAGAATTACAACGTATGTTCCTACGTCTACCACGGCAGACATTTATACACGAGGAACGGCAACTCTTGATGAAAGCGGAAGGGTAAGTGTTTCTTTTGATAGAAAATTCTCTGATCTTGTTGCGGAAAATTCTGTAGTGGTAACCATTACCCCAATCGGGAAAAGCTCTCAGATCTATCTTGAGCAGGAGCCTACAAAAACAGGATTCAGTGCCAAAACGGATGATAACAATGCTGTAAAATTCTCATACATTGCTGTAGGAACGAGAAAAGATCTTGAAAATGTTGCCGTTCCGAAAGAAATTCTTTCAAAGGATTATGACGAAAATATGACTGCCGTACTTCATAATGAAACAGATACTTCTTCCAAAGGAAAACCGGTTCATTGGAATGGTTCTGAACTGAAATTTCAAAAATCTGCAAATGCGCCAAGCAATGCACGATTGAATACGACTCAGCTTAAAGCCGAAAAAATTGAATAACTTATTTTAATAATTAAATTTTTGTATAAGTGTCGTTATCATATAGCGGCACTTTTTCATAAGTTTAAAATTTTAGAGTCTTATTATATTAATTTAAAACAGATTTTTTAAAAATACTTTTCAAAAAATTTTTCACGTTCAATCTATTTTTTATCTTTGTTGAAAACGTTTAACAATCATATTATTACCGCTCTTTTTTTTAAGAAATAATGAAAGGGATTTTAAAAATTTACCATCCGGACGAAACGCTAAAGTACAATATCAGAAATACTTATTGCAAAGCGGTTTACAGCAATCAACAACATTTTCTGGAAGTTGAAATTATTACGGATGACAGTCTGGATCATGTAGAGGATGATTCATTACAGTACAACTTTCCGCAACTCTCTCTTGAAGTATTCGATTTCCCTATTGATTCCGCGGAAATAGAAGGAAAAACCATCACCATTAATGACTCTGATGAAGATACATATACCGAAGTAGATCTTTTTGATGACGAGGAAGCTTTTATTTATGATAACGAGCTTCAGTTTGAGAAAAATGAAGAAGGAGAACTTCAGGTAATCTGGAAAGGAACGATTGATGATTTCTATACAGGATCAGACACGCCGATTCCTTTCAGGCTGAAATGTGAATTCAAGCAGGAAGAAATAGAGGTAGACGAAGATTAAGTGTAATCTTTCTCCACATTTTTATATCAGATTTCTTTTCAAATTGTTTTTTGGAAAGAAATTTGCTGTTTATGAAAATAACAAACTTTAAGTTGTTTTTAAGCAATTTTTAAGAGTTCAATTCATAATATTCCATTACTTTTGTCGTTACAACTTTTATAAAAATACACTTTAATGCTGTTAACGGAACTTACTCAGATTTTATTTGCCCAGGTTGCTGCACCTTCAGTAGCGGCAGACGATTTAGAATTCTCATTTTGGAAAATCATGTTCCACGGAGGAGCTTTCGCTAAAATAGTGATGGTAACCGTGTTGTTGCTCGGTGTATTTTCCGTATATCTTTTCTTTGAGCGCTTTTTCTTTATTAAAAGATTAACCTCAAAAACAGATGCCAATTTTATGGATAATATCGAAGATTTTATCAGAGATGGTAAAATAGAGTCTGCGGCAGATTACTGTAAAAGACAAAATTCTCCGGAAGGCAGAATTTTAGAAAAAGGAATTTCCAGATTGGGGCGCCCTGTTTCGGATATCGTAAGTGCGATGGAATCTCAGGCTCAGGTTGAGGTTGCCAACATGGAAAAAAATCTGAATCTTTTGGCTGTGGTTCCAAGTATTGCTCCTATGTTGGGACTTTTGGGAACGGTAATCGGGATGATCATCGCATTCTTCAATTTGTCTCATGCAACGGGTTCTTTCTCCCCGAAAACTTTGTCTGAAGGCATTTATACTGCATTGGGACAAACAGCAGTAGGTCTTGCTGTAGCAATTCCGGCAAACTTTTTTTACAATTTATTACTTACAAGAATTGATAAGTTTGTATTGAAGGCACAAAATATGTCCGGAGAATTTTTAGACCTTATCAATAAACCGTTATAATTTTTTCTTATGAAACCGAAAGGTTCCATCTGACAAACATAAAATCAGAATCAACAGATGAAAATTCAGAGAAGAAATAAAGCAAATCCGGAGTTCAGTTTGGCAGCGATGACAGATGTTATCTTGCTGATGCTGATCTTCTTTATGGTAACTTCTTCGGCAGCCAACCAAAGTGCGATCGATGTAAAATTACCAAAAGCAGATACCGCAGCAGACAATATTCCGAATCCTTTGGTGGTGAGCGTAAAACCGGATGGGTCTTATTTTGTAGACGATAATTCTGTGAACAGAGGAGAATTGGAACAGACCATTGTCAATAAATTAACAGGTCAGGCGAATAAATCTTTCACCATAAGAGCAGACGAAAATACCCTTCATAAAGACGTGGTTTTTGTAATGGAAATTGCCGAAAAAAATAAATTCAATATTGCCATTGCAACCGTTAAAGATAAATAACTCTTCGAAGTAAGGAGAATTTTAAAATGAGAAGCCATATAATCAGTAAAGATGAGCAAAACAGAGACAGGATAAAAAGCGCAGTGCTTTCTATTCTCATTTGGTCTGCCATTCTTTTATTTGTTTTTCTGTATAAACTGAAACCGGAACTCGATGAACAGCCAGAAGTTATTACAACCATGCTGGTTAATTTTGGAGACAACAGAAACGGAAATGGGGTAGAAGAACCGGCAGATCAGCCGGGAAGCCTTGCTGCTGCGACAGAAGAAGTCTCTTCTGAACCTGCAGAAACCGCTGTGCCTGAAACCAAGACCGTTATCCAGCCGGATCCACAACCTGAAACCAAAAAAACAGAGGCAAAAGACAAAATTATAACGGGAAACAATGCCAAAACTTCGGTTTCAAACAAAGAAGAATCCAAAGCGGAAAGTAAAAAGACTTCCACGAGTACCTCTGCAACGAAAAATACAAAAAAATCCGGCGCTGCAACCGCCAATTCAAAAACAGGAAATGGAGATGGCAAAGGAAACGCTGCTATTGGAAATCTAATCAGAGGACGTGGGACAAAAGCAGGAAGCCAGGGTGACGGAAACGGAATCGGAAATGCAGGAGATCCTTTAGGCGGAGACGGAAATGGTGACAGCAAAGTCGGAATCGACAGAAAACTGGTAGGATTTATCCCCGGAACGATGGGAAGAGGAGGATCACAACCCGCGAATAACTGTACAGCAAGCGGAACGATTACCATTGCTTACACTGTAGATAAAGCAGGAAACGTTGTTTCGGCGAGAAGATCGGGCGGAACTTCGGATCCATGTATCAGTTCGAATGCGATATCGTGGGTTAAGAAATACGTAAAAGCAGAAAAAGCGAGTGTTTCTTCTACAGGATCATACAAAATTACGTTCTAAAAATACAAAAGCACTTTACTCAAGTGCTTTTTTTATTTCTGAAATTCTGTTGATAACAGGAAGTGCAAAAATTCCGCTGGTTTGGAGATACAGTTCATAGAATGTTTTTGCTTTATCTAAAAAATCTTTGTTATCAGATTGTTTTCCGTTAAAATAGAAAAGATTTCCTAACATTTCATAGTAATCTTTATGGTCTCTTTCCTGTCTTTCATTAACAATTTCTATGATTTCCTCTTTCGGTTTTGATGAAAGCGTTGTAAAATCAAACTTAAAAATGTCTTTCATTAAAGATTCAAAATCAAGCTCTTTCTGCATTAAACTTTCTTCAGGTTTATCCAAAATCAGCTTTTCTAATGCCTGAGTTAACTGGCGTATTAATCGTAGGGTGAATTCTTTATCTGTGATCATAAATTGTTTCTTGTTATTGGTTTGTGGTTGCGTGTCTATGTACGCCAGTTTAATTGGACATATTTTATAAAGTTGTTTATTTTTCCTCCCAGAAGTTTGTATTCTTGTGCTTTATTTTCAAAATCTGAATTTAATTCAGGATAAAGTCTGGATAGTTTTGATAAATGACAAACTGTTTCATCACAGCTGCCTTGTGAATAAACCAAAAAGCGAATAAATTCACCTTTATAAATTTTTCTTCCATAGCCTTCTACAATATTTGTAACAATAGAATCCGAAGAGCGTCTTAGCTGGCTTCCTAATTCATAAGTTTCATATTTTGGCAATTTAAAAGAAAGCCGATGGGTTTCAATAAATAATTCAAACGAAATGTTATAAATATCAAGTTTCGTATAACTCATATGTGTTTTTATATTAGAACAATAAACTAATAACCATTAACCAGCAACTCTTATCCAAAGAAAAGATATGCCAGAATAATAGAAGTAATAATCCCCACCAAATCAGCCAGAAGCATAGCAATTACTGTGTACCTTGTATTCTTTACGGCTACGGCTCCAAAATACACAGCAATGACATAAAACGTCGTGTCTGAGCTTCCCTGAAGAACGGCTGCCAATTTTCCCTGGAAACTGTCTGCGCCGAAAGTTGTCATGGTATCAACCATCATTCCTCTTGCTCCTGATCCGGACAAAGGTTTGATTAAAGCGGTCGGAAGTCCGTCTACAAATCTCGAATCTAAATTTGCAGAATAAGCAACCCATTTCATCCCATCGATAATTACGTCAAATACTCCGGAAGTTCTCAATAGCGAAATGGCAATAAGCATTCCCACCAAATAAGGAATAATCTTTACACAGGTTGTAAAACCTTCTTTTGCTCCTTCAATAAAAGCATCAAAAACATTGATTTTTTTATAAACAGCGCCAAGAACAATGGCTAAAAATATGAAAAGAATTAAACCGTTGCTTAATACTTTGCTGAAATCATCAAGTTCATCCTTGCTTAATTGAGTGAGGTACAAAACCAACAATGCGATTATGGCAGAAATTCCACCAACGTAGGCAAGAACTACAGGTTTTAAAAGGTTGATTTTCTGATATAAAGAAACTACGATCATGGCTGCCAAAGTTGCAGCAAATGTAGCGATCATGCACGGAAGAAAAATATCGGTCGGCGTTTTTGAACCCATCGAGGCGCGGATCGCAATGATGGAAACCGGAATTAGGGTCATTCCTCCTGCATGAAGACAGAGAAACATGATCTGAGAGTTGCTTGCCGTGTCTTTATTCGGATTTAAAGTCTGCAAACTTTCCATCGCTTTTAGACCGAAAGGTGTTGCTGCATTATCCAGACCGAGAAGATTGGCACTGAAATTCATCAGCATATGTCCGAAAGCGGGATGGTTTTTAGGAATGTCGGGGAATAATTTTGAGAAAAAAGGCTGAATTAACCGGCTTAAAAGATTGATTCCTCCAGCTTTTTCCGCAATACTCATGAACCCCATGAATAAAGTCATAATTCCGATAAGTCCGAGACAGATTTTCACTGCCGTTTCTGAAGTTCCGATTACCCCATCCGATTCCTGAACACGGTACACTTTTACATCCTGCTTTAAAGAATCTGTTTTATAATGAATTCTGCTGTCCGCAAAATCAGTCTTTTTCATGAGGCTGTCGCGCACAAGAGGAGAGAGTGCATTCATTTTCTGAGTGGCAATCTGTACGGTATCACCGCCTTTCCCCACAACCATATCATTAAAAATAGTTTTGTAGTTGCCTGATGAAACGTATTTTATACCTGCAATGGCAATGGCAATGATAATGAATGCCGACCAAATTCTGCTGAGAACCATTATTCAAGATTATTTTGGTTCTAAATGTAGTAAATTTTAGGCAAAAGTGTTTGTTTAGTTATGAATTAAAAAACAAAACTTTAGCTGCGAAATACAGGGCAATGATACTTAAAAATATTATTAGAACTCCTAAAAATGTAAAATAGGAGGGAATTTTATCCATTAAATTTTTCTTATTTTTCATTTTATAAACCTAATTCTAATTGGTTTTGTATTAGTTCAAAATATTTTCCTCTTATATGTATAAGTTCATCATGGTTGCCTTGTTCCACAATTCTTCCACTATCTAAAACAATTATCTGATCCGCATTTTTTACAGTAGAAAGCCTATGTGCTACTACAATCATGGTTTTGTTCTTGAAGAAATTGTCAATATTCTGAACGATTATTCTTTCATTTTTGGCATCTAAAGAATTGGTTGCTTCGTCAAAGAATAAATAATCAGGATCTTTGTATATTGCTCTTGCAATTAGAATTCTTTGTTTTTGCCCTTGGCTTAATCCTATACCTTCTGACCCAATTATAGTGTCTATTTTTAAGGGTAAAAAATCAATAAAATCTGAAATATTAGCTAAAGCAATAGCATTTTTTAGTTTATTCTTATCAGGATTTTCTTCAAGCGCAATATTGTAGGCAACAGTATCCGAGAAAATATAGCTGTCCTGAAGAATTACGCCGCATTTTTCTCTCCATATTATATTTTCTATTTCTTTGAGAGGCATTCCTTCAAGAGATATATTTCCCATTTGTGGGTTATAAAATTTTAAAATAAGTTTTAAAAGAGAGGTTTTACCACTTCCGCTTGCTCCTACAATGGCAGTGGTTCGCCCTTTAGGTATAGTCAGATTAATATCATTTAGGATAAAATGAGTGTTATCGTAGGAAAAACTTAAATTCTGTATTGAAATATCATAAATTCTCTCTAGGTTATCTATTTTACTTATATTTTCTTCATCTTCTTTATTATGAATTTCATTAAGTCTTTCAAAACTTATTTTAACTAAATGATATCGCAGAAAAAACGTAATTAGTTGAGATATTGGATTGTTCATCCCACCAATAATATAGACAATAGATAGCATGGTACCTATGGTCATTTGGCCGTTCATTACAGAGAGTGATGAGGTAAAAACAACCAGCATATTCTGAAAAAAATTAATGAATTTATAACTTTCGTATTTTTGGTTTACTTTAAGCTTCTCAATATTATTCAGATAAATATTAGACTGGATAGAACTCCATTCGTTACGCTTATGGTCTTCAAGATTATTTAACTTAATTTCTTGCATTGAGTTAATAATTTCGTAGATTTTATTCTGATCCGTAGACTGTAGGGAGAATGTTTTTTGGTCTAAAATTTTAATTTTTTTAAAAAAATTAAAAATCCATGTAAGTTCGAGTGAAGTTCCAATCAAAACCACAAAAAATATTGTTGGATTAAAATATAATAATACAAATGAATATATGATGATGCTGAAAAAAGAGAAAACAGTCTGGATAAGATCTTGAGAAAGAAATTCTTCAATCCTTTTATGATCCTGTATTCTCTGTAAAAGATCTCCTGTATTTTTACTATTGAAAAATTTTAATGGAAGTTTCATTAGCTTTGCCAGAAAATCTGAAATGATGGATAAACTTATTCTGCTGCTAATATGTATAAATAACCAAGAACGATAATATTCTAGTCCGACTCTGCTTAAAAAAAGTCCAATTTGCGCAGCTAAAATGAGATAAATAAGATTTATCTGTTTTAAAGCAACACCTTTATCTAGAATTTTTTGTGTAAAAAAAGGAAATATAAGCTCAATGCATGATGAAACTAAAAGAGTAATGGCAATTAGTAAAAATTGAGTTTTATGCTTTTTAATATATTGAGTTATATACTGAAGATTTCTGGATGTATTTTTTTTGTGCTCATCGGATTTTTCATGCAGATTTTCTGTAGGTTCGAGAATTAATATAATTCCTTTTTCTTTTTCCTGAGTCCAGCCTTTTAAGAATTGTTCTTTGGTGTAAACAGTTTTTCCAAAGGCGGGATCTGCTACGTATACTTTTTTTGGAGTCATTTTATAAACAACAATAAAATGATTCTGATTCCAGAAAAAGACAGAAGGAACATTAATATTTGATAATGCTTCTTCATAACTTAACTTTACTGGTAAGGCATCGAAGCCTAATTCTTCGGAGGTATATTTGAGGTCAGATATGGTAATCCCTCTTTTGGAAATGTTACTTTCTGAAAAAACAGAGTCAGATAGCAAAACACCATAATATTTGCTAACCATTTTAAGGCAGGCTAAACCGCAATCCTGGCTATCTAGTTGTTTTATAAAAGGGAAACTTTTCATCAATTTTTTTCTAATTTTTAAGCGAATTGATTGATTTCAGCTAAAAATATATTTTTATTGTGAGGAAATATGATTAATTCATGGCAAAACTTTCCAGTTTTTTCGCGTAAGAAGGTTCCTGAATCGTGGGAAGTTTTTCATCGATTATTTTTAAGGCATCTTCATAAGTGAGTTTTTGGATACCTGTTTCTTTTATAAGATCTTCGGGTAAAGAATCTATAACTTTATTCTGAATGTGTGTAATAAGCATTAGAAGATCATTACAATATATAGAAGGATTATTAAATCCGTTTTTAGAGCTGTAGCGATGAGGCAAATATCCTCCGCCACAAACTTCATGAATAGGGCAAGCCAAGCATTTTTTTGGTAACATCTGCTTACTATTATAATATACATCAATAAGATCGCTTTGGAAAATATCGTCGAATTCGTTCGTGTGGAGATTAAATTTATGTTTCGTAAAGCTTTCGCCACATATTTTTAATACATCTAAAGACTCTATATCTCCGTTAGTTTCAATAACAGCTAATTTGTTATATCCCTTTCCTGAACTTTCAGTACCGTTTTCTGATCCGAAGATATAATTAATATAATCTTCAAATTTTATTACAGAAACTTTGTTTTCATCATCTTTGAGATTATACCAATAGTCAAATAATTCTATCAGCCATTCTGCATTTTTAAGTTTGGGAACCTGATCTATACTATCATAGTTTTCATCCAGTAAAAGAAGATTGATGATAGAAAAACCTAAATTTCTATATGTTTCATAAAGTTCAACCGGAGAAGACATGAAATTAATAACAGATAAACAGCCTAATTTGTAATCTAAATATTTATTGGCAACATCCATTCCCTTCTTCACTCTGTCAAATGTACCTTTTCCCTTTTTATCAATCCTGAATTTATCATTAACTTCTTTTCCTCCGTCTAAACTTACTCCAATCCCAACACGATATTTGCTAAATAACTCACAGTGTTCTTTGCTTAAAAGCATTCCATTAGTCTGCATAGCAAATAGGATTTCTATATCATCATTATGTAAAGAATGTAGCGTCTGAAGAAAAAAGGTAATATCCTTTATGTTCATTAATAGAGGCTCTCCGCCATGTAACACAACAAAGAATTTTTTTAATGAGTGCTTATGGCAATGATTTTTTATCTTTTCTTTGAGGGCCAGAATCGTTTCCTTAGACATAAATTTTGGCTGAAGTTTATAAGATTGGTCTGCGTGATTATACATATAGCAGTATGTACAGTTGATATTGCATCTTCCCGCTACTTTTACTACAAGTGCTTCTATATTCATTGGTTACTAGGTTTTTAAGAATAAAAAAAGAAGAGAAGGATATACATAAGAAGCATATCCTTCTCATATCTATTAGAAGAAAGTTTTAATAGTTCTCTCGTGGATAATTCTATCATAAACCACTTCAGAATAACCGATTACTACCGGTCCTGCAGCTCCCATCCTGTTTTCAGAATCCAATTGTAAAACAGCTTTTTTTAGAACATTGTTCTTGATTAAACCAGAATTTTTTGCTAAGTTCTTAGTTTCTTTTTTGTTGAATGTAAACATGTTAAATAGTTTTTTAGGTTAAACAGTAGAATCATAGTTTAAAGAGTATAATTCCTAGATTTTCACTCTTGCTTGCAAGCGGGATATTTATTTGTAGTTTTCATACATTGTACACTATATGAAGAACTACAATCAAATCTTTTAATTGGCTCTCTTTTTCTCTTCTTCGTTACTTAGTTTTCTGGATTGTATTTTTAGTGTTTTTCCAAAATTCCAATTTACGGAGATTCTTATTTTTTGAGTATCACGATAATCAAAGTTTTCCTGTTTTATCCCATTTACAACCTGTGTAAATGTCATTTTATAGGTTCGGAAAATATCCATTATGTTTAATGCTATCTGCAGTTTTTTTTCCAGAAGTGACAACTTTAATCCAGTATTGAAATAATAAAAAGATGACATTTTATAGCTGTTCGCAATTGAAGGCGACTGGTAGTTAAAACCAAGTTCTGCTTTTAATGTTTTTGCGGAGTTCAAAGTGAAGCTGTTGTTAGAACTTACTGATGCGCTCCATCCTGAAAGGTCTGTCAGGGTATTGGGAATATCTGACATTGTTTTCGTATAGAAAATATTTGCCTGATTATTACTTTCCCACCATTTCCATTTATTGAAAAGATAACTTTCCAGTATCCCCAGATTTATCTGCTTATAAAAGTTACTCGGTATGATCGCCTGAACGGGATTATCTGCCGAAACATATGTAACCTGATCAAAACCATTATTGATATAGCTTAAATATGCCGAAGCATAATTGTTTTTATAGCTGTATGATATTTCAAAGTTATCTGTAAAATAGGGTTGTAAAAAAGGATTTCCCTCTCCATAATTATATTTTGTAGTATAAAATCTGAAAGGATTCAGATCAGAATAAGTTGGGCGGTCAATCCTCCTGTTGTAATTAAACCCAAATACACTATTTTCATTCATTAAATAGTTAATATATAGAGTGGGAAACAGCTTAGTATAATTATTTTTATTTGCTTGGTCTAATGTTTCGGAATAGCCTTTTGTTTGTGTGTTTTCTAATCTAAAACCAAGCTGCGTTTCCCATTTTTTTGAGAGTTTTTTACTTCCGGATAAATATATTGCCTGTGTATTTTCCTTATAGTCAAAAGTATTACTTTTACCGAAGTCTAAAAAAGGATTGCCATTTGTTGTATTAAAATATAAAACATCACTTTTATTATTAATAAATGAAACTTTCGCTCCAAAAGATAGAGTTACCCATTTCAACGGAAATTCTATATCAGCTTTTGAAGAATAAATTTTAATATCTTGGTTACTTAAATTATTTGCCGAAAGAAATGTCTTAGCATTATAATCACCGGGCAAATACGAAGATGTAGAAAACTGATTATCTGCATTAGAATTAAACGTAAAGTAATCTAAATCAAAAGATATCTTTTTTCCAGTACTATCTAGTTTTGTAATCGTATGAAGATTAACTGCATGATTATATTTTTTCAAACGTAAATCTGAGGGAGTAATTATCAGGGAATCTAATCCTTTCTTAGAGCTTATTTCAGAAGAATTATTCCCTTTTCGAATAGGATTATTTATACCTCCTAAATACTGTATTCCAATAGTCGTTTTTTTGCTTATCTCATAATCCAAGGAAAACCGGCCACTTAAATTATCTCTAAAACTTCTTGATTTATTAGTTTCAAACCAGGTATAACTTGGATAATAAAGTGTATATTCCTGATAAGGTGCTATACTTCCGTTTTCATAATCAATATTTGTACTGAGGGTAATCTTTTTCTTTTGATAATTTAGTCCTGCTCCATAATTTCCCATAGAATAGGTAGCTTGTGTATAGCTGGTTTTTAGGTTTCCGCTAAGATAATTCTCCTTTGCTTTTTTTAGTTTAATATTAATAAGACCGCTGTTTCCTTCCGAATCATACTTTGATGGAGGATTTGTAATTACTTCAATATTTTTAATATCTTCAGATTTAATACTTCTCAAAAAACTCAAAAGATCATTTTCCGAAAGCTGGATAAGCCTGTCATTTACCATGATAGAAACCTTGCTTTTACCAATAATGCCTATTTGGTCATTAACTACTTTTACACCAGGAATAATTCCCATGGTTTCCAAGGCGTCACCACCACTTGCGGAGATAGAATTTTCTACATTAAAAACCAATCTGTCTATTTTTCTTTCAATTAATTTCTTTTTACCAGCAATACTTACGCCCTGTATTTGCGATTCTTTTAGTTCTGAAATCAAATTTTCGGTTTTATTTTCTGTAATACCAATCTCTTTCTTTATAATTACTTCTCCGTCCTTTACTACTGATAATTTATAAGTACCCTTCTCTGGAACAGATATTTCATAATTTCCGTTACTATTACTTATTGTATTCTTTTTTATATTTTCTTTTATTAAGGATATTTCTGCGTATGCAATTCCCTGATTTTGGGAATTGACAACTAAGCCGCTAATTGTCTGGCTTTTTATAAAAATTCCGAAGAAAATAAATGTTAAAAAAAATAATATGTTTTTCATGATTAACATCAAAGATAATGAGCCGTTTTTTTTTGTTAGCTACACAAAAGTGTAGTTTTTAATAGAGTCTTTAAATACTACACTTCTGTGTAGAATATCCAAGTCATAATTTTTTACTAGATAAATATTTTTTTTAAGAAAGTTCTTTAGACTTTCATGCTCTAAAATAATTGGAATGGTTTCAGAACCTAAATAATGAATAGAATTAGTAATATGATGAGCATTTATACCTAAAATTTTTAAAATTTTTAAAAGTTTAGCATCACATTCAGCGACGGCTAATGCATTTTCTTCACTGCATACATCCTGAATGGCAAAAGTCATTAGTGTTTTAAATAAATTAATTCCTCCTTCTTTATACCCTTTTTTAATTGCAAATCTTCCGATATGCCAAATATTGTATTGCTCACCATCGAGAAAACTGCTTAACTTAACAGAAAACATTTTTTCAACAGGCAATATGTCTTTCATATTCCATTTTAAAGTTCTTATAGACCCAATGATTTGATTATTATTTTGTGCAACAATTATTCTTGAATTGGAAAAACTTTTTTCTTCATTCAGAACATATTCAATTTCCTTTCTAATAAAACTTGGATCATGACAAAAATTTTCATTGTGGTGTGAGAAATTTTCCTTTACAACAAATTCGGCAAGCTTCCTTAATTCGGACTTTTCTAAGACTGAAAAATTAATAGTTTTCATGGTTTAGTGATTTTTAATTAAATTTATTTTGATTTTTATGGGATGTTACTACACTTTTGTGTAGATTTGTTATCAAAGACATAAAACTACACTCGAGTGTAGTGTGCTTTGGATATAAAAATTTTGTATGGATGAAATCAACCAGTTCTTTTCGGATAGAAATACTGTGAATAATCTTTCGCAGAATGAACTTCTACAGACTTTTGATTATCTGGAACCTGTAAAAGCATTTGCCCGAATTACCTATAAAAGTCTTTATATAATAGATTATCAGAAAAAAAGTTTTGATTATGTTTCGGATAACCCTCTTTTCTTATGCAGTCATACTCCTGACGAAGTAAAAGAGTTGGGTTATGCCTTTTATTTTAAGCATGTAAAAAAAGATGATCTCCAGTTGTTGCTGAAAATTAATGAAGTAGGATTTAATTTTTATGAAAATATTCCTGTTGAAGAAAGAAAACTTTATACAATTTCTTATGATTTCCATCTGGTAAAAGATTCAGGAAAAAGTATACTGATTAATCATAAGCTTACACCTCTATTTCTTAATAAAGAGGGAAAGATATGGAAAGCAATGTGTATTGTCTCTCTTTCGCAAAATAATACTTCAGGAAATATTCAGATTTTTAAAGATGGAAGTGATGATATCTGGTTATTCCGGTTATCATCAAATAAATGGGAAAAAAGTAAGAAGATAAAACTCTCAGACAGAGAAACAGAAATTTTGCTTCTTTACGCACAAGGTCTTACCATTAATGAAATAGCAGAGAAAATGTATCTTACCGCAGATACAATAAAATTTCACCGTAGAAAGCTTTTTGATAAAATTAATGTACAAAATATTACAGAAGCTTTGGCTTATGCCACTAATAACAAGCTTATTTAGCTAATCTACAATGGTTTTAAAGTAAAATTCTGGAAAATATTTGCTTTTTTTCTGAGTTACTATTTTGTATAAGAGGGTGGTACACATGCCTGCAACAAGCCAAGATCCTACTGATAGTTGAGGTGGAGGGAGGGTTTCTTTTTCATTTTTATAATCGTTTACTACTTTATGAAGCCAGAATACTTCTTTTTCTTCTTGGGCTAATTTTTCCATAACAAATTCTACAACTTTTAATTCATTCAATTGCTTATCATGGCCCAAAATTTGAAAATTTTTTCCGTTGGGGTGTATTGCGGTTACTAATCCTCCCCATCCTAAATTATAAGGATGAATAACGGGAATTCCTTTTTTTTGTGCTATTTCATCAAAAACAATAGGAATGTCTGAAGTAAAGTCTAATGCATTAAAAGCAATTTTTATATTTTTTAGGATTTTATTGACGTTATTATCATCAATAAATTCAGTTATATATTTGATATCCGCTTCCGGATTGATTTCTTTTAACCGTTTATAAAGGGTTTCAGCTTTATTTTGCTGTAAATTTTTTTCGGTAAAATTCTGTCGGTTAAGATTCGATGTTTCTACTATATCCCCGTCAATAAGAGTTATATTTTCAAAGCCAAAACGTAAAGCGCATTCTGCAATATTGCTCCCAATTCCGCATCCTGCAAGAAGAATAGGATAATTTTTAATAAGACTTTGTTCGCTATTGTTTACATAAAGTCGGTTTCTTGAGTATCTTTCGTTCATGGTGTATTAGTTTAAATTAATATTTAAAGACGAATTTATTTTCGTTTTAAAAACTAATACAATATAATCATATCAATCCAGATAAACCAAAAACCCTTCAAAATCATCATCCAGATTTTTCAGAACTTTAGCATCTTTCATTTTCTTTTCCAGACCTTCAATGAAAAAACTTTTCTCGAAAAACTGCCGGTGAACTCCCGGAAGCAGTTCTTTAAAGTAATTCATCCCGAATTTATTGTTGTGGAGATCCATTTTGGTTTCCAGAGGTTTGTTCGGGAATAATTCTTCGTGCATATCGGTGATTCTTTTACAGAATTTCAGCGCTTTCTGAGGTGAGGAGACTTTGGAGCAGTACATCGCAATAAAACAGCACCACAATGCGTGCCTGAATGCATTTCCCACACCATTGGTAGAGGCGGTTTTAGGGAATTTTTTCTGGGCAATGGTGTATGCCTGAACGGTGGCATGAAAACTGAGCAATGAGAAAACAGGATGGGGAAGAACTAGCGTTAAAAGACGGATAATCTTTTTAAAGCTCATACTTCGGATGGTACTGAAAAATATCTTGAAAGTTCTCATGAATAAAAAATCTCTCCCTAATTAGAGAGAGATTGTGTTATTTTGTTACAAATTATTATGCTTTTACAGCTAATAAATTCACTGTTTTGGCAACAGTATCTCGGATTTCTGTTCTTTTAACGATAAAATCGACAAAACCTTTTTCCTGAAGGAATTCTGAAGTCTGGAAACCTTCCGGCAAATCTCTACCGATGGTTTCACGGATAACTCTTGGTCCTGCAAAACCGATCAAAGCACCCGGTTCAGCCATGATAATATCTGCTGTCATTGCGAAAGATGCGGTAATTCCGCCAAAAGTAGGATCACAAAGATAAGCGATGTACAAAAGTCCTGCTTCTGAAAGCTGAGCCAGTTTAGCCTGTACTTTAGCCAACTGCATCAAAGAATACGTTGCTTCCTGCATTCTCGCGCCACCGGATTGACAGATAATCATATAAGGAAGTTTTTTCTCGATACAGTAATCAATCGCTCTTCTGATTTTTTCACCCATTACGGAACCTAAAGAACCGCCGATGAAAGCAAAATCCATACAGGAAACCACCATTTCAGTACCTTTTACGGTTCCTACTGCATTTCTGATGGAATCGGTAAGTTTGGTTTTAGCTTTTACTTCTTTCAGACGGTCTGTGTAAGATTTAGTATCTTTAAAGTTCAGAATGTCAATACTTTCAACATTAGCATCCAGTTCAGTGAATTTGCCTTCATCGAAAAGGATATCAAAAAATTCTGCACTTCCTATTCTTACATGGAAACCGTCTTCCGGAGAAACATAATTATTTCTCTTCAATTCATCATGTTCCACCACTTTTCCTGATGGAGTCTGATGCCAAAGACCTTTGGGAACGTCTTTTTTCTCATCAGTAGATGTCGTAATATTTTGTGCTTTTCTTTTAAACCACTCGAATGCCATATTGTTTATATAATTGATGAAAAATAAACGATAAATAATGAAAAAACTGTTTAATAGAAATCAATTATCAATCATCATTTATCATTAATGATTTTTATTTTAGCGTATTTACGTTATTTAAATCTTCAAATGCCTGAACCAGTCTCTTAGAGAAAGTTTCCTCACCTTTTCTTACCCAAACTCTTGGATCATAGAATTTTTTATTCGGTTTTTCTTCTCCTTCAGGGTTTCCGATCTGAGTTCTTAAATAATCGATATTGTTTACCATATAATCTCTGATCCCTTCTGTGTAAGCGAACTGAAGGTCAGTATCAATATTCATTTTAATTACCCCGTAATCAATCGCTTCTCTGATCTCTTCCAAAGTAGATCCGGAACCTCCGTGGAATACGAAATTAATCGGCTTCTCAGCAGTTCCGAATTTCTCCTGAACATATTTCTGAGAATTATCAAGGATTTTTGGTGTAAGAACCACATTTCCTGGCTTGTAAACTCCATGTACGTTTCCGAAAGCAGCAGCAATGGTAAAGTTATCAGAAATAGCTTTCAGTTTTTCATACGTGTAAGCAATATCTTCAGGCTGCGTGTATAATTTAGAATTATCTACATCCGAATTGTCTACACCGTCTTCTTCACCTCCTGTAACCCCGATTTCTACTTCAAGAGTCATCTGGATTTTAGCCATTCTTTCGAAATACTGAGCTGAAATTTCTAAATTTTCTTCCAGAGATTCTTCAGAAAGATCCAACATATGAGAAGAATACAGCGATTTTCCTGTCTGCTTGTAGAATTCTTCGTTAGCATCCATCAATCCGTCGATCCAAGGCAATAATTTTTTTGCAGCATGGTCTGTGTGAAGAATTACCGTTGCTCCGTAAGCTTCTGCAAGCGTATGAATGTGTTTTGCTCCGGCAATTGCTCCTAAGATAGCCGCTTTCTGGCCGTCGTTACTTAACCCTTTCCCTGCGTTGTAAGCAGCTCCTCCGTTAGAGAACTGAATGATAACAGGTGAGTTTAGTTTTGCTGCAGTTTCCAAAACCGCGTTTACGTTGCTGGAACCAATTACGTTTACTGCTGGTAATGCAAATTTGTTTTCTTTAGCATGCTGAAAAATATCAGTAACTAATTGACCTGTGGCAACTCCTGCCGGGAAAATTCTGCTCATGTTTTGCTTTTTAATATAAATTATTAGGGTGTTTTTAAATTCCTGTAAAGGTAATAATTTTTAAAATATTCTTAATTTCTTTTATCTCTTCCCCAAAGTAGCTTCTGGCGGATGGTTTCGTAGAAACTTAAGTTATTCGGCTGAACGAGTAATATCTGAAAATCCGCTTTTTTAATAACAATTTCCTGATCTGTTTCGATATGAATCAACCGCGAGTCCAGAGAAAGAGAATATTGTGAAACGCGGCTTTCGACTCCGAATTTAATTTCCACGCTGTCATTCACAACCAAAGGTCTTACATTAAGATTATGCGGTGCAATAGGCGTGATAACGAAGTTCTCGTTGTTTGGGGAAATAATCGGTCCTCCGCAACTCAACGAATACGCCGTAGAACCTGTAGGAGTGGAAACAATAACACCGTCTCCCCAGAAAACATTCAGAAACTCATTATTAATATAAGAGTCCACTGTAATCATGGAAGTGGTTTCCTTTCTGGATACCGTAACGTCATTTAAAGCATACGGGAAAAAATCCTCAAGAACAGGCGAAACAACCTGAATTACAGAACGGCGGCTTGTTTTTACATCGCCTTTCAGAATAGAATCCAGCTCTTTAAATGCTTCTTCTTTGGTAAAACTTGCCAGAAATCCTAATCTTCCGGTATTTACCCCAACGATCGGGATTTCAAGATCTTCAATGAAGGTGAGAGAATTCACAATCGTTCCGTCTCCGCCAAAAGTGAAGAAAAGATCCACTTCTTTCTCCAGAAGGTCTTTTTTATTATTAAATGTCTCAAAAATCTTTGAAAACTGAAGCGCTTCAGCCATCTCATCGTACAAAACAGATTTTACACCTCTGCTTTCCAGCTCGGAAATAAATTTGCTTAAATATAAAAAAGTATCAAGATCTTTTTTCTGAGAATAAATGGCTGCCTTCATTAGTTTTTATATTTCTATGAATTTCTGGAAAAACCCGAATCTGTCCTGCAATAAGTCTGATTTTTCATCAGAATAGTACTTCTGTACAATGCGGTAATCATATCGGTCGAATGTTTCATCAATAGAACTCAGATTTTCATTGCTGATCTTTATCGTCACCTGAATCACTTCATCCGACATGAAACTGATAAACGCGCCGTAAAATTTGGAATTATTGCTTTCCACAATATTGGCGATCTCCGTCATCGAATATTTTCTTGCCGGTGTTTCAACGGTAAGAATGGCTCCCGATTCGGAAAACAGCGGATATTTTGAAAAATCCTGAAAAATATCCTCACAGCTAATGTATCCCAAATATTTTTCGGATTTATTAATAACAGGAATCACGTTGGAATTGAAGGTATAGAATATTCTGATGCTGTCCATAATATTGTTATCCTCCAGAATGGCAAAACGCTCGATCTGATGTTCGAGGTTTTTCAGCGTCCCTTCCTCTTCATACAGGAAATCCTGTGCAATTGCACCGTAAAAATGATGGGATTTTTTGATGAAAATATGAGAATATCCAAATGCTTCTAACATTTCCCTCGCTGATTCTATCGAGTCAGAAAGGCTGAAACACGGGAAGTCTTTTGAGATATAATCCTTGATAAACATTGTGCTAATTTATAAAAAATTAAACGAAACTTTTCTTCAAAATGATAATTTTTTTCAGGAAAATAAAAAAAAATAATTTTAAAATTTGTTGGTGTAAAAAAAAAGAGTACCTTTGTCGCCTTTCATTTTTACTTTTTATTAGATTTATTTCAAACTGCACTGTCTCTTAGACATATGCAGTTTTTTTATTTTAAAGCCTTTGCAAATTCCCACATCACAATTCCTCCGCAAACGCTTACATTTAAAGAATGTTTGGTTCCCAACTGAGGAATTTCAAGGAAAGAATCAATATTCGGCAGCGCTTCATCGCTTATTCCTTCCACTTCATTTCCCAAAATCACCGCGTATTTTTTTGTTTGATCGATGGTAAAATCTGTGATCATCTGGCTGTTGGTTGTCTGCTCGATTCCCACGACTTCAAATCCCTGAGATTTTAAATCATTAATGGCGGTATTAATATCATTTTCATGACTCCAGTCTACGCTTTCCGTAGCTCCCAAAGCAGCTTTATGGATTTCGCGGTGTGGCGGCTGCGGCGTGATTCCGCAAAGGATAATCTTATGAATTAAAAATGCATCTGCCGTCCTGAACGTTGCACCCACATTGTGCATGCTTCTGATGTTGTCTAAAACTACTACCAAAGGAATTTTCTCAACCGATTTAAAGGTTTCTACATCGATCCTGTTGAGTTCTTCCAGTTTTAATTTCTGTACCAATTTTATTTTTTTGTCAAAATTAGGTATAAATATTTACGATTTTCAGATAAAAACGGATTTTGTTATTTTTTAGTACCCATGATCTGATGAACGTTTTTCTCAATATTCTGGGCAATGGTTTCCATCGGAATATCGTTTTCGTCATTATTAAAAGGATCTTCAATTTCTTCGGCAATCAGCTCAAGACTCATCAGAACATAATAAATGAATACCGTAAGCGGAATAATGTAATTTCCGATATTGATAACGTAAGCAATCGGCAGTGCAAAAACATACAGAATGATAAACTTTTTAATGAACGATGAATAAGAATACGGAATCGGCGTATTTTTAATTCTCTCGCAACCGCCGCAAACATCCAGAAAACCGGAAAGCTGGGTGTCGAGATACAGCATTTCAATATCTGAGATTTTTCCTTCTTTCTTTAACTGATTTAATTTGTGGCTCATCAGAATGATAATTTCACTCGGTCCATGATTTTTCAGCTCTTTCTCTATTTCGGAATAATCTTCATCCAAAGCCAGTCGGGTAGATTCTTTAGATAAATGTTTTGCTAAAAAGTGAGGAAAAAATTTTAAGTATCTTGCAATTTGCTCGGCATTCTGTCTGTCGTCGCCCAAAATAGTATTCACTTTTATGGCAAAATTACGAGTGTCATTCACCAGTTTTCCCCACAGTTTTCTGCCTTCCCACCATCGGTCATATGCAGTGTTTGTTCTGAAAACCAACAACAAAGAAAGCACAAAGCCTAATAGAGAATGAATTAAACCCACATTGCTGATTCCTGATTTTGAATTAAGCCGGAAATGCTCAATTTCAAGGTATTCTACACCCCACGAATATAATCCGACGAGAATCATGCTTGGAAATAATATTTTTAAAGTGTCACTTTTATGTAAGCTGAAAAGGATTTTCAGGAAATGTTTGGTGTTGTAAACTCTCATAGATTTCGTTCGTCTTACAAAGATAAAATTTTAGTTTTATCCCGACTTTACTAAAAAATTTAAAACATATGAATTGTGATTTTAAAGATGTGATTTAGAGAATATAATTAATTTTTAACGCGACGTTCGCAAAGATTTATTTGGTATTGTTAAATTAAAATATATTTCATAAATTAATATTATGAAATGTTATAAATGTCAATCATTAGATAAAGTAAAAGCGGGTTTTACAAGAGGTTTGCAAAGGTGTAAATGCAAAAACTGTGGATGCTTTTATAGTGTTGAAAGCAAATCGGATGTAAAAAGTCCTGAGCAAAGACGGCTTGCATTAGAAATGTATTT
>NZ_JACLCT010000031.1:0-50577 GCF_014218915.1 Chryseobacterium sp. C2(2020) | reverse complement strand
AAAGAAGGAGCGTAAAACTATACGTTTTACACTCCTTTTTTATTGGTTAATAAAAATTTAGTTTTTCAGTGACCTCAAGTAATCACCGGATTTTTTGAATATCTCAGAAGTGATCTTCCTCATACTGCGGATGATACTTTTGCGAATACTGATGTACAATATGTTTTTAATATCGGTAAAGCGGCAATCGGCGCATTGCAGCATTTCGCTGTCGCATCGAAAAAATAGAGATAATCGAATTGTTCTAAAAAAGCCAGTCGAAAAATCCGACTGGCTTCTAATTTATCCGGCTCTTGTACCGCCTTTTGCAGTATCAGAATTGGGAGGTTTTACTTCTTTTACTTTTCCCTTTTCAGGGTTAATTTTTCCTTTACTTTCCGGTTCGGTTTTGGATTGCTGATTTTCTTTGTTGTCTTCTTTCATGGGATAATTTTTTAATGAATTGTATTTAAAACACATAAGTCACAAAATAAGCTGAAATTTCATTTAAAACAGTTTAAAAAATCTTCGATTTTATTCTTCTGATAGCTTTGAATATTCTAATTCTTGCAACATAATGGTCTTTTGCCTCTTTTGCGGTTGATTCTTAATGAGTTTAGAGATAAAAATACAACTTTACCGGTTTCTGGAAAGCAAAATTTCTTCAATATCTTTCAGTGTAAAATTCTTGGCTTTCAGTAAAATCAAAAGGTGATACAGCAGATCTGCCGCTTCATTTTTAAACAGATCATCATTGTTGTCTTTGGCTTCGATCACCACTTCTACGGCTTCCTCTCCCACTTTCTGAGCCATTTTGTTGATGCCTCTCTGAAATAATGAATACGTATAGGAACCTTCGGTTTTTTCATCAATTCTTTGGCTTATTTTTTCTTCCAGCTCATACAGAAAACCTTTAGAATCTTTGTCCCCGAAACAGCTGAAGCTTCCGGTGTGGCAAACAACATTCATAGGAATTGCCTTAATTAAAATCGTATCCTGATCGCAGTCTACGGCAATATTTTTAACGGTTAAAACATTTCCCGACTCCTCTCCTTTTGTCCAGAGACGGTTTTTGGAACGGCTGAAAAAAGTTACAATCCCTTCTTTTTTTGTTTTTTCAAAAGCTTCTTTGTTCATGTAACCCAACATTAAAACCTGCAACGTTCTGTCGTCCTGAATAATCACCGGAACCAAGCCTTCACTTTTATTAAAATCAATTTTCATCGTACTGCCAATTTTTTAAATTTTAAATTATTTTTCAGATCCTGAATCTGCACTTCTCCAAAATGGAAAATACTTGCCGCCAAAGCTCCTGTTGCTTTTGTCTGATTAAAAACGGTTTCAAAATCTTCTATTTTTCCTGCACCTCCGGAAGCAATAACAGGAATATTTACATTTTCGGAAATTAACTTCGTTATTCTGAGATCAAAACCGTTTTTTGTACCATCGCCATCCATCGAAGTAAGAAGAATTTCTCCCGCACCCAGTTCTTCTGCTTTCTTTGCCCAGTCTGATGTCTTCAGATCCGTTATTTCCCTTCCTCCTTTCACATAAACCCAGTCCGATCCGTTTACCAATCTTGTATCAATTGCAACCACAACACACTGGCTTCCGAATTCTTTTGACAACTCCGAAATTAATGCCGGATTTTTAACTGCCGAAGAATTAATGCTGATCTTGTCTGCTCCTGCTTCCAAGAGTCTTCTTACATCTTCCACCGTAGAAATTCCGCCACCGACCGTGAATGGAATACTTAATTCTGCTGCGATTTTCTGTACCAGTCCGGCAAAAGTTTTCCGTTCTTCTATCGTTGCGGTTATATCCAGAAAAACCAATTCGTCTGCGCCTTCTTTTTCATATCTTTTGGCAAGTTCTACAGGATCTCCCGCATTTCTTAATCCTTCAAAATTAATTCCTTTCACCGTAGTTCCGTCTTTGATATCCAGACACGGAATGATTCTTTTTTTAAGCATTTTCAATAAAATTTTGGAGTTGCTGCAAACTTACTCTTCCTTCATAAATTGCCTTTCCGATAATCGTTCCGGAACAGCCGATCTTTTTCATCTGTTCAACATCTTCAATACACGAAATTCCGCCGCTTGCAATTAACTGAACTTCTGTTTTTTCTACAATTTCTCTGTACAGTTCATCCGAAGCGCCCTGAAGCATTCCGTCTTTGGAAATATCCGTACAGATCACATTTTTAATTCCTTTATTTTTATATTTGAGAATAAAATCAATCACATCCAGTTGGCTTTCTTCCAGCCAGCCCGAAGTTTTTATCTTTCGGTTTTCGCAATCGGCTCCGAGAATAATTTTTTCCGGACCGTATTTTTCAATCAGATCAAAACAGAAATCGGGATCCTGAACCGCAATACTTCCAATCGTAATCTGCTTTGCTCCTGAATTAAAAGCAATTTCAATATCTTCCAGAGTTTTCAGTCCGCCCCCGAAATCAATTTCCAGAGAAGTCTCTTTTGCAATGGTTTCCAAAACCTTTTGGTTAACAATATGCTTTGATTTTGCACCGTCAAGATCCACCAGATGAAGATATTGTATGCCAAAACTTTCAAATTCTTTGGCGACTTCAAGCGGATTTTCATTATATATTTTTTTGGTATCGTAATCTCCTTTCGACAAACGAACGCATTTTCCGTCGATGATGTCTATAGCGGGGATAATTTTCATATTCAGTTTTATTGTTTTAAAAAGTTTTCCAGTAAACGGCTTCCTATATCTCCTGATTTTTCAGGGTGGAACTGCATGGCATAAAAATTATCTTTTTGCAGAGAAGCACTGAACGGCAGAATGTAATCGCAAACTGACGTTGTATTTTCCGATAATTCGCAGTAGAAACTGTGAACGAAATACACATCGCTGTTTTCTTCGATACCTGAAAATATTCCGGATTTAAAATCTGAAATTGTATTCCATCCCATGTGCGGAACAATATTCTTTGCAGGAAACTTTTTTACATCGATATCAAAAATTCCCATCCCGACTGTATTTCCTTCTTCATTATTTTTACACATGAGCTGCATGCCCAGACAAACGCCTAAAACCGGCTGTTTTAAAGTCGGAATTAACTGATCCAGGCCGTTTTCCTTTAACAATTTCATGGTAGAAGATGCTTCACCCACTCCCGGAAAAATTACTTTGTCGGCTTTTCTTATCAGGTCAAAATCATCGGTTACCACAGATTCTACATTTAATCTGTTCAATGAATTCTGTACGGAACTGACGTTTCCGCCGTTGTATTTGATGATGGCAATCATTATAAACTTCCTTTGGTTGATGGTAAATTAAAATTCTTATCCGTCTGTTTCACTGCCATTTTTACCGCTTTGGCAAATGCTTTAAACACAGATTCGATCTTGTGGTGTTCGTTGTCACCCTCCACTTTAATGTTGAGATTACACTTTGAAGAATCGGTGAACGATTTGAAGAAGTGGTAAAACATTTCGGTCGGAACATCGCCAATTTTCTCACGTTTGAAATCTGCTTCCCACATTAACCACGGTCTTCCTCCGAAATCAATGGCGACCTGTGCTAAACAATCATCCATCGGAAGAAGAAATCCGTAACGTTCAATTCCTTTTTTCTTTCCCAAAGCTTTTAAAACAGCTTCTCCAAGAACAATTCCTGTATCTTCAATCGTGTGATGCTCATCAACCTGCAAATCTCCTTTGACATTAATTTTCAAATCTAAATTTCCGTGTTTGGAAATCTGTTCGAGCATGTGATCAAAAAAGTGTAATCCGGTTGAAATTTCAGAGGCTCCGCTTCCATCAAGATTGACTTCAACCTCAATTTCTGTTTCATTGGTTCTTCTTGAAACTTTGGCTTTTCGCGGAATATTCGTCAAAAACTGTGCGATTTCGCTCCAGCTTTCCGTTGTTAAGTCAGCTTCATCATTCTGAACTTTATTGATCAATATAGATTTTGCTCCTAAATTTTTTGCCAACTGAATATCTGTAAGCCGGTCTCCAATCACAAATGAATTTTCCAGATCGTAGTCTCCGTAAATATATTTTCCCAACATTCCGGTTCCCGGTTTTCTTGTCGGCAGGTTTTCACTTTCAAAACTTCTGTCGATCAGAATATCACTGAAAACAATTCCTTCATTTTCAAAAGCTTTTAACATTTTTTCCTGTGGTTTGATGAAATCCTCATAAGGAAAACTTTCGGTTCCCAAACCATCCTGATTGGTTACCATTACCAGTTCAAAATCAAGTTCTCTGGCAATTCGGGAAAGATTCTGGAAAACTCCGGGATAAAATTCTAGCTTTTCAAGAGAATCAACCTGAAAATCAATGGGCGGCTCTAAGATTAAAGTTCCGTCACGATCTATAAATAATACTTTTTTCATTTTACTTTTCTTTTACTTTTTCTACACCTCACAGGTTTTAAAAAATCTGTTAGGTTTCAGATTTAATTAAATACTTCTTAAGACGTTAATCAGCTTATTGTTTTCTTCTCTATTACCCACATTAATTCTAATGCAATCCGGAATCTGCGGACTTCTTTTGCTCGTCAGAATTTCATTTTCCAGCAATTTCTGGTATACCTTATCTACGTTTTCAAACTGAATAAGGAAGAAATTAGCATCGCTTGGAAATACTTTTTTGATGCAGTTTATTGTCTCTAATTCATTTTTCAACCAGGAAATTTCATTTAAAGTATTTTCTATATTGGATTTCACAAATTCTTTATTACTAATAAGTTCTGATATTTTATTTAAACTTAAAGAATTAACATTATACGGAGATTTTACTGTATTGATCAGTTGAATAATCTCTTCTGAAGCATATGCAATTCCAATTCTTGCTCCCGCCATTCCCCAAGCTTTGGAAAACGTCTGAAGAACGATAAGATTGGGAAATTTTTCCAACAGTTCAACACACGATTTCTTTCCTGAAAATTCAATATACGCTTCATCAACCACAACAATTCCCTCAAAATTCTGAATGTAAAATTCAATATCTTCGATTGAATTTCCGGTAGGATTATTGGGCGAACATAAAAAGAAAACTTTTGGTTTTTCTTCGTTTGAGATTTTTAAAAACTCTTCTTTATCGATTTCAAAATTTTCATTCAGATTCAGTTTGACCACTTTATTTTCATTCACCGAAGCATAAAATCCGTACATCGCAAAAGAAGGATTCATCATCAAAATAGCATCTTTTTTCGGTTCACAAAAAACTTTCACGATAAGATCGATCAGTTCGTCGCTTCCGTTTCCGACTGCAATCTGTTTTGCTGAAACATTTTTCAGTGCAGCCAATTTCTCTTTCAATTCTTTCTGGGTAGAATCCGGATAGCGGTTCAGTTCTCCGAATGCGCTTTCATTCGCATCCAGAAAAACAGGATTTTCAAATGTATTGTTATCCCTGAAACTCACATAAGGCTGCAATTCCAGAATATTTTTTCGTACTAAATATTTGATATTAAATTCTTTCATTCTGTTCTTTTAATCTGATACTTACGGCATTTTTGTGAGCGAAAAGCCCTTCCGCTTCCGCCATTATTTCAATGGTTTTTCCTAAATTTTTCAATCCCTGTTCCGACAGATTCTGGAAAGTAATTTTCTTAACAAAACTGTCAAGAGAAACCCCGCTGTAATTTTTCGCAAAACCGTTCGTAGGAAGGGTGTGATTGGTTCCGCTCGCGTAATCTCCCGCACTCTCGCAAGAATAATTTCCTAAGAAAACAGAACCGGCATTCTGAATTTTCGGAATATAATTTTCAAAATCATTAACGGCTAAAATCAAGTGTTCCGGAGCGTACAAATTGCTGAATTCCAAAGCTTCATCTATTGAATTCAGTAAAATAAAGTGGCTGTTTTTCAAAGATTCTGCTGCCATTTCATTTCTAGGAAGTGCTTCAAGCTGTTTTTGGGTCTCCAAAATCGTTTCATTAAGAATTTTCTCGTCTGTGGAAAGGAAAATCACCTGACTGTCGCTTCCGTGTTCTGCCTGAGAAAGCAAATCTGCTGCACAGAATTCAGGAACTGCTTTTTCGTCGGCAATTACAAGAACTTCACTCGGTCCGGCAGGCATATCGATGGCAATATTGTAGTTTTGCGCGTATTCTTTAGCGGCTACAACATATTGATTCCCCGGTCCGAAAATTTTGTAGACATTGGGAATACTTTCGGTTCCGAAAGTCATTGCTGCAATCGCCTGAGCGCCCCCTGTCTTGAAAATCTGCGTCACTCCGCACAATTTTGCTGTATATAAAATTGCAGGATTTACATTGCCGTTTTTATCGGGCGGCGTACAGAGAATAATTTCTTTACAACCCGCTAACTGAGCCGGAATGGCAAGCATTAAAACCGTAGAAAACAACGGTGCTGTTCCTCCCGGAATATAAATTCCTACTTTTTCTATCGCTCGGTTTTCTCTCCAGCAAACCACTCCTTTTGTTGTTTCTATTTTTTCGACCGTTGGAATTTGTGAAGCGTGAAATCTGGTAATATTCGATTTTGCTTCCTGAATGGCTGTTTCCAGTTCTTCACTGATCAGATTTTCAGCGGCTTCAATTTCTTCTTCAGAAACTTTAATGCTGTTTATTTCAGCGGAATCAAATTTTTTAGCAAAATCAATCAGCGTCTGATCTCCGTTGTTCTTCACTTCATCGAAAATTCCGGCAACAATTTCTGTTAGTCTTTCTCTTTTTATGATGGGTCTTTTTGTTAATTCAGACCATTGTTCCCTTTCAGGATATCTTTCTACCTTCATATTAAATCACCATTTTATCGATTGGAATTATTAAAATATCCTGCGCTCCTTTGTCTTTCAGTTCATCAATCACTTCCCAGAAACGCGCTTCGTCTATCACGGAATGGATACTGCTCCACCCTTCTTCCGCCAACGGAATCACCGTCGGACTTTTTAGCACAGGAAGCGCTTTTGAAACTTCTCCGATCTTGTCGTTCGGAACATTCATGAGAATATATTTTGAATTTTTTGCTTTAAGAACGGCTTTAATTCTGAAGAGAAATTTTTCAAGAATTCTGGTTTTTTCTTCATCCAGTCTGAATGTTTTTGCCAGAACGGCTTCAGAAGTAAGAATGGTAACGGTTTCTCTTAATCCGTTTTTGAAGAGGGTGCTTCCTGAGCTTACAATATCGCAGATTCCGTCGGCAAGTCCAATGTTCGGAGCGATTTCTACAGAGCCTGAAATGATGTGAATATCTGCTGAAATATTGTTTTTATCCAAAAAGTTTTTCAGGGTATTCGGATAAGAAGTGGCTATTTTTTTCCCCTGAAAATAGGCGATGTCATCGGTTTCAATTTCTTTCGGAACTGCCAGAGAAACCCTGCATTTTGAAAATCCTAAAGGCTGAACGATTTCAATTTTTTTCTGTTTTTCCACCAGAAGATTTTCTCCCACAATGGCAATATCCACCACTCCGTCTTCCAGATACTGAGGAATATCCGAGTTTCTGAGATACATGATTTCCATCGGAAAATTTTCTACGGAAACTTTTAACTGATCTTTTCCGTTGTTAACGAAAATACCGCAGTCTTTTAAGAGCTGAAGAGATTCTTCGTAAAGGCGACCGCTTTTCTGTATGGCTATTTTTAATTTACTCATTTCACTTTTTGTTGTGCCTGAGTAAAAAGATGGTTTGGAAATAAATTGCCCGGGATGAATTTAGAAACAAAAAACCGCCTGTTTACTCAGACGGTTTTAATTATTTTGATTTTTAACATAAGTACATATCAATCAATTCCGTCTTAGCAGAGATGATGATGATAATGATGTACTGTTAAAAAATTCGGTTTCATTGTTGAAAATTGTGGTACAAATTTAGGACTTATTTTTAAACTGCCAAAAAATTTACGAAATAATTTTTCGGTAAAGATTCATCAGGTTATTGGCAATCGGTTCGTCATTGAACTGCTGAACGAAGTGAAAACCTTTATCAGCACGGCGTTTACGTTCGGATTCATTGTCCCATAAAAATTTAATTTTAGACTGAATATCGAGATGATTTTCCGGATCTACATAGACGGAATCGGGTCCGCCCGCTTCGGGAAGACAGCTTGTATTGCTTGTAATAACTACTGTTTTCGAAAATAATGCTTCGATGACGGGAATTCCGAAACCTTCGAAAAAGCTTGGATAAACGAAGATATCGGCAAGTTTGTAGATTGCAGCGAGTTCATCCATGGAAACTCCTTCGAGAAACTGTACGCTGATTTTATGCTGCTGAACAAACTGTTCTACTTTCCTGAAGTATTTTGTTTTTTTGCCGACAACCACAAGTGGAATATTCGTGTCTTTCAAAGCTTTTACCACATTGAGAAGATTTTTACGTTCTTCGATGGTTCCGACATTGAGAATGAATTTTTCCGGAAGACTGTATTTTTCTTTGGTTTTCTGAATGAATTCTTCGGATTGCTGTTCTTTAAACGCTTTATGACATCCCTGATAAATGACTTCGATCTTCGATTCGGGAACTTTTAAAAACTGGATAATATCGCGCTTGGTCTGTTCTGAAATGGCAATGATTTTATCGGCAGAATTTGCGGCTTTCCTGAATTTCCAGAAGTGAATTTTACGGTCGAAAAAGGAATAATATTGCGGATATCTTTCAAAAATAAGGTCGTGAATGGTGACAATTTTTTTGATGGGTTTTTTATCCCATTTCAAAGGCAATTCGCCGGATAATCCATGAAAAATATCGGCGTTCTGTTTTTGGGCATCCTTCCCCATTTTAAACTGTCGGGACATTTTTCCTTTGGAAGTTTCCACAAAATGAACGTTGGAGTTTTCTAAAATATCAGATCCTCTTTCCGATTTGTTTTTGTTGAGCAGAATGTATTCGTTTTCAGGGAAATACTGTGCTAAAATTCTAACAAGATCGCGGGAATAATTCCCTAAACCGGAGGTGTTGTGAAAAAATCTTTTGGCATCAAATGCTATCTTCATGGCTGTATTTGTTTTTGAAATTCCTGAATTGTTCCGAATGAATAATTTTTACTTTTTAACCATGTAAGAAATTCATCGAACCTTTTTACCATCTCTATTCCTGAATTTTTCACGGTAAAACCGGGTAATTTAAAGGCTTCATCTTTTATTTCGGCAAATTCCCACGGATGAAAGTAGATGTTGAGATATTTGTCTTTTTTCAAAACGTCGGAAGCCAGTTTTTTGTAGAAAAACAAGGGAAAATTGTGAAAACTCAGCCAAAACAACGGGATTCTGAAATTGGGTGAAACGGAAGCCGGAATCTGCACCACATTTCCTTCGTTAAAATAAGTTCTCGATATTTTTAAATTATTATATCTTCCGGGAAGATAGGTGGGATTGATGGAGGAATTGTAAGAATATCCCGCGTTCTCAACGGCATTTTTGCTTACAGGCATCATTCTGGGCATTCTGAGTCCTGTAACCTGCGTTGAAAACAGTTCTTCGAGTCTTTCTTTGGATTCTTTAAGGTGTTTTTCTTCAAAATCTGAATGAAACCATGTGTGAGAAGCCAATTCGTGACCTTCATTTAACAGTCTTCTGATGAGTTCTTTGCTGTTTTCTGCAAAAACTACGGTTGAAAAGAACGTTGCTTTTGCATGGTGTTTTTTGAGAATATCTAAAATTCTTTCGACGCCTTTCTGTGAAATTGAGATTTGCTGTTCAAAGGAAATTTCTCCTTTGTATTCCAATGGCATATCAAATTCCTCGATGTCAAAACTTAATAAAACCATTTAAAAATTTTTATTTTTGATGATATAATTGGGTCTTTCTTTTACCTGTTTGAAAATTTTGCCTAAATAAATTCCCATAATTCCTAAAATAATCAGTTGCAGACCGCCAAAAAATACGATGGTCATAATTAATGAAGCCCAACCTGAAATTTCGGTTTTTGCCACGAAGGAATAAATGACATACAAACCGTATCCGACAATTGAAAATGCGGAAAAAAGGAATCCTAAATAGGCTGCAATATACAATGGTTTTACACTGAATGCCGTAATCCCTGTAAATGCAAAAGTGATCATTTTCTTGAGGTTATAGCTGCTTTCGCCTGAAAGTCTTTCATTGGCTGTAAATTCGATTCCGGTCTGTTTAAAGCCCATCCAGCTTGTTAAACCCCGTAAAAAGAGGTCATCCTCGTTGAAAGTTCTCATCACTTCCACGGCATTCGCATCCATCAGTCTGAAATCTGAACCGCCTCCTTTTGTTAAATTAACATCGGACAAACTCGACAGGATTTTATAAAAAAAGTCGGACGTTTTTCTTTTGAAATAGGAAATCTGCTTAGGATAGGTTCGAATCGTAAAAACAATGTCGTAGCCTTCTTCCCACTTTTTAATCATTTCCGGAATCATTTCGGGAGGATGCTGCAGATCGCCGTCCATTGAAATGACTGCATTTCCGAAAGCGTTGTCCATTCCTGCTTTTACGGCGGGTTGATGTCCGAAATTACGTGAAAATTCAATGAATTTTACTTCGTCATATTTTGCGGAAAGTTCTTCAAGTTTCTGCTGGGTTTTGTCGCGGCTTCCGTCGTTCACGAAAATAATTTCAAAGCCGTAATCATCCAGTCCATCAAAAACTTCTTTAATTTTCTGATGAACCAAAGCCACGTTTCCTTCTTCGTTATGCGCAGGAATTACAATTGAAATTTTTTTCATAATCAGTTCAGGCTGTAGTCTTTTTCGAAGTCTTTTGTTACCAGTTCATAAATGATCCTGAACCAGACAACGATGCAAGGTAAAGCTTTTAGAGAATATTTAACGATATAATTCTGTTTTATAAATTTCGGAAATAAGTCTGATGGCGAAAAACAGGTGAGAACAATTACGAAAATGAGCATGGCATAAACAAGCGGTGTTCTTTTTTTCTGAAGGAAAAACCAGATCATCACTCCCGCTACTGCAATAATGTAGGTGGGAGATTCTGATCCTGAACTGAACAATACTAAAAAAAGAAGTGTTGAGGCAAGAATCATCAATTGATAAGCATAATTCTTATATTGATTAATCCTCACATACGGCAAAAAGAATAAGGGCGCTCCGAAAGCCATAAAAGTAAGATTGGAGATTGAAGCATCCTGCAAAATTCTTCTTACAAATCCCATTAAAGAAATGTCCTGATAAGAATCCAGACTTTGGTTGAGTCCGTTTTTTTCAGCCAAAGAATGGAACCAGTCCGTATAGCTCTGTACAACGAACTGCGGGCTGGAAATTGCCATCGGTAATATAAAAAATAAAGCCGCAACTGCAATTCCGGACAGAATAAATTTCAGCTTGTTTTTGATGAAGAAAAACTGCGAAAGTCCCAAAATTCCGTACAGTTTTACAAATACTCCGACTAAAATGGCTGTAGCAGACTGTACTTCTTTTTTTTCATAAATAAAAATGGCAGACAGCATAAGCAATCCTACCAAAGCAATATTGAACTGAAGACTTACCGCCGCTGTAATATATTCCTGAAGGCAAAGCAGTGAAAAAAGTGCTTTTTTAGCGTCTGAAAACGGAAGTTTGTAAATGGCAAACAGGAAAATGGCTGCGTTGGCAACGTTCCATAATGAAATTCCAAGCCAATCGGGAATCAAAGCAAAAGGAGCAATCAGAATACTGAAAAGTATTCCATAATGATTGGCATCTAAGTATCTTTCGGGATATTGCAAGTAGAGATTTTTCTGCTCGATGGTATTTACAAAAACATTTTTGAAGATCAGATAATTGTTAATCGCCTGTGGTCCTCTGAAATATTTGGATAACGCCGTTGCAACAGCTATAATAAGATAAACCCCAAATATGTATTTAGGGTTTAGCAATATTTTAAGAATTTTTTCTTTCAAGATGTGAGGTTTTAGTTTAAAATATTCATCTTAAACAGCAACATTATTCTCTCTCAACGCATCATTTAAAGACGTTTTTTTGTCTGTAGATTCCTTTCTTTTTCCAATAATCAATGCACATGGAACCTGATATTCTCCTGCAGGAAAAGTTTTAGTATAACTTCCCGGAATAACTACTGATCTCGCAGGAACTCTTCCTTTGATCTCAACCGGAGTTTCACCTGTTACATCAATAATTTTTGTAGATGCCGTTAAAACCACATTAGCTCCCAAAACAGCTTCTTTTTCAACATGAACTCCTTCTACAACGATGCATCTTGATCCTACGAAACAATCGTCCTCGATAATTACCGGAGCAGCCTGAAGCGGTTCTAAAACACCACCGATACCAACACCACCACTCAGATGAACGTTTTTACCGATCTGCGCGCAGCTTCCAACCGTTGCCCATGTATCCACCATGGTTCCGGAATCAACGTAAGCACCGATGTTTACATAAGACGGCATCATAATAACTCCCGGCGCGATGTAAGCTCCTTCTCTTGCGATTGCATGCGGAACAACTCTCACTCCTTTTTCAGCGTAGTTTCTCTTCAAAGGCATTTTATCATGAAATTCGAACGGACCGACTTCAATCGTTTCCATTTTCTGAATCGGGAAGTACATTACTACTGCTTTCTTCACCCACTCGTTTACCTGCCATCCGTTTTCTGTAGGTTCTGCGGTACGAAGCTCTCCTTTATCCACCAAAGAAATCACCTCTCTAATCGCCTTCTGGCTGTCTTCATTCTGCAATAGTTCTCTGTTTTCCCAGATATTTTCAATAGTTTGTTGTAACGACATGTTTATTATTTAATTTAAATTGAAAAATTATACGCTGCCAAAGATACAAAAAAGATCAGCAAAACCTTTTGAAAGTATTTTGTTTAGAACGAAACTTGTTTAAACTTTTTTACCGCAAAAGAAGCAAAAGATTTAAACACTTTAGTTTCTTAAGTTCAGTTTATATTTAAATGGAAAAAAAAGTGCACCTAAGTTTTAAAAAATCAAAGATTTTTTCTCTTTGCAGACTTTTGAAATATTTTAAATAAATCCAATAAAGTCTTTTGTATCCTTTAAGGTTAAATTTAAAATTAGTTTAAACAACTTCATGATTTTAATATTCCGGATGCTTTAAACAATGTTTTAATGTAATTGTATAAGCCACATACGATTTAAGTAAATCAAAACCGGCTAAAGCGGAAATTTATGATATGTTTTGGCTAAAGCCAATTGTATTCTTAATTATTTAAAATGGGCTAAAGCCCATTTCTATTGATATATCAGATAATATGAAACGCTTATCTTTAGAACATTGTCGCATTAAAGATATCAATCCTACGGATTGATGGTTTTTTTATTACTATTTCTACACAGATTCTGCTCCTAATGGATCAAAACTCTTTTACTTTAAAAATCTTATGTTTTTAAGTTATACAATGCCTTTTTGTTTATTAAGGCAACATAAAAAAGGTTGTAATATTTTGATTATCAGAAGGTATTGAAATTCCTTTATTTACAAAACAGCTAAACAACTTAAATTACAGAACTCTCTGCGCGTGAAGATAGGCTTTGTTCCAGTAGGTTTCATTTAAGGAAGAAATAATAACGCCTTTTGATGTGGAAGCGTGAATAAATTTTACTTCTCCGTCACTTCCGATATCATGAACGATCCCGACGTGCGAAACTCTGCTCCCTCCTGCTGTTGCGAAAAACAGAAGATCTCCCGGCTTTACATCTTTGATGTCAATCTGAGATCCGGCTTCTGCCTGATCTGCGGATCTTCTCGGAAGTTTGAAGTCATTTTCCTCAAAAACTTTTACGGTAAATCCGGAACAGTCGAAACCTGAAGAAGTATTTCCGCCGAATTTATAAGGCGCACCCAAATATTTTTCTGCGTCTTTCAGGAGCTCGTTGATGGATTTTGAAATTTTACCGTCAAATCTGGAATCAAGTTTTCTGAGGTTTTCAGATTTGGCAACGGTTTTGGTAACCGGAGTTTTTTTTACAACGTTTTTTGAACTTCCGCAGGAAATGATAAATACGGAAAACAGTGATACAATAAATATGTTTTTAACAAACTTTTTTTTGCCTAAAAATCTATTCATCATATTTCCCTGAATTTTTACAATCTATACAAATATAATAAAATTATGCTTTCGCAGAGCTTAAGTAAGAAATACCACAAAAATTTTAAGACTGTTCATTTGAATGATATTATTTTTTTAAACTCAAAGAATGCGAAGTTTTCTTTTTAAAATTGTATGTTGATTTTTTAGACATTAGATGTTAAACTTTATTACTACAAAAGATTTAAACACTTTAGTTTTTTAAGTCTAATTGAAAAAAAAGAGCACATAAGTTAAAAAATTAAATATTTTTTCTATTTGCAGACTTTTGAAATAGTTTAAATAAATCCAATAAAGTCTTCATCATATACCCGCTGCTTAAAAACTTAAAAAAAAGCCATCCCGGAAGGATAGCTTTATTATATTGTATGTAAAAATCTTTTTATTTTGAAGTTTTAGCACCTTTCCAGGTTCCGGCTCTTGTAGGCGTAGGAACTGCATTAGACCATGTTCCCGTAGCTTTTTTGTCTTCTCTTGTGAAAGTTCCTCTGAATTCGCCATCTTCAGGAAAACCGATCGTTGCAACAAGATCTCCGGATTCGCTAAGATGTCCTGAAATATAATAGTTTTCTGTTGTTTGATCAGAATGTAATGTTCCGGTTACTTTTCCGTCGGTAGCTACCACTACATTCCAGTCGCCTTTTTCGGTTCCTTCGTACGTTCCCGCCCAGGTTCCGATGAAATCATAAATTGTATCTTCATCTTTGCCACAACCAACGAATAAGAAAGCTGTTAATAAAAGTAAAAATATTTTCTTCATAGTTTACAAGTAGTTAAACAATTTTTGTGGAGGATATGGGACTCGAACCCACCACCTTTAGACTGCCAGTCTAACGCTCTAGCCAGATGAGCTAATCCCCCTCTCGTTTTCTTCAAAATTCCGAAGCCGTACAAAAGTAAGTATTTAAACCACATATACAAACATTTTATTACATTTTCTTTAAAAACTGATGGAAATATCTGTAAATATTTTAGCAGAAATGATTTTTTTAAGACCAAATAAAAAACGCATACAGAAATAAATCCGTATGCGCTTTTCTTTTTACTTTTATTGTCAGAATTTATTTCCAACCGCCGCCGAGAGCCTGATAAAGCTCTATTCCGGCTTTCATTTTACTGTACTGTGCATTGGCAATATTCAATTCTGCATTTAAAGAATTAACACTGGCATTCAGTACCTCAAGATAATTTGCCATTCCGTAGTTTACTAATTCCTGAGAATAGTTTACGGAATTTTTATAATTCACCAGTTCTTTCTGTTTTAAATCGATGTACTGATCCTGAACGGAATACACTCTTATGGCATCAGAAACTTCTTTTCCTGCGGTAAGAATGGCTTTTCGGAAATTCAGATAAGCGGTTTCCTGATTGGCAAGGCTTACCTCGTAATTGGTTCTGATGGCTCTTTTGTTCAGCAACGGCTGCGCAAGACCTGCAACAACGTTCGCAAATAAAGAATTGACGCTGAAAAGATGATCGATATCCACCGACTGAACCCCTCCGCTTCCTGTTAATTTTAAAGTCGGATAAAACTGTGCTTTTGCAGAATTTGTCAGCTCAAAAGCATTAATTAGATTATATTCTGCTCTTTTCACATCCGGTCTGTTGGATAACAGTTGTACAGGATATCCTAATTTAAGATCAATCGGAACGTTCTGATTTTCCAAAGATGAACGTTCAATGGTATGAGATGGCTCTCCCATCAGAAGACTCATGGTGTTTTCCAGCAACTGAATCTGTGTATCAATATCAATCAACAAAGATTTTGCGTTGTACACCAAAGCTTCACTCTGCTGCACTGCAACTTCCGTTAAAGTTCCCGCCGTCTTTAAAGCTTTTGTCGTCTCTAAATTCTGCTCACGTACTTTAATGGTTTCTGTGATGATTCTTTTCTGAGCATCATAGGTAAGCAACTGATAATATGATGAAGCCACAGAAGCAATAAGGTCTGTTTTTACAGCTTTGTGAGCTTCCACAGTCCCTAAATATGTTGCTAACTGCGCTTTTTCCTGTGCTCTGAGTTTTCCCCAAATATCGGCTTCCCAACCAAGACTTGCCGTAATATCGAACTGATTTACATATCGTCTTTCTCCGATAATTTGCCCAAACTGGGTATTGATAGACTGGGTCTGGAATGTGTAATTCGGTCCTATTGATAAGGTTGGCTCATACGCTGCCTTGCTCTGTTTTAAATAAGATTCTGCTGAAGAAATACTCTGTAAAGCAATTCTGATGTCCAGATTATTTTCCAAAGCCTTTGTAATGTGTCCCTGAAGAACAGGATCTGTGAAAATTTCTTTCCAGGAAACATTCGCGATATTGGTGCTGTCTGTAGGAAGCATATCTGTACGGTAGAGTTTTTCGTCTACCACATTATCCGGTCTCTGGTATTCTTTCCTCGCCATACAAGATGATACGGCGGCAAGAACAGCGACTGAAAATGTTATTCCTTTTATGATGTTTAAAATACTCTTCATTATTTGAAGTTTAAGGTTTAAAGATCAGGGCTTTTCAGTTTTTAGTTATTATTTAAACTTTACATCAAAAACCCCGAACTCACTTAATTTTATTCTGCTAAATTGATTTCTTTTGGTTTGATAGGTTTTACTTTCTCCTGTAAATATTCAAAAATGACATATAAAACAGGGATCACGAAAAGTCCTAAAATAGTTCCTATCAACAAACCGATTGCGGCTCCTGTTGCGATGGATCTGTTTCCTACCGCCCCGATTCCGCTTGCCAAAACCAATGGCAATAAACCGAAGATGAAGGCAAATGAAGTCATCAGAATCGGTCTTAATCTCGCTTTAGCCGCATTAATTGCCGACATAACGATGGTTTCACCGTGATGTCTTCTCTGAACGGCAAATTCCACAATTAAAATCGCATTCTTTGCTAATAAACCGACCAACATAATCAGGGCAATCTGGAAATAAATGTTATTTTCCAAGCCCATGATTTTCTGTCCGAAATAAGCTCCCATTACTCCAAGAGGAAGAGAAATCACTACAATTAAAGGAAGAATATAACTTTCATACTGTGCAGAAAGAATGAAATAAACGAAAATCAAACTCAATCCAAAGATCAAAACTGTCTGAGATCCTGAATTTAACTCCTCTCTTGAAAGCCCTGTAAATTCTACATCATAATTCTGGTTCAGGGTTTCTTTCGCTACCTGCTGCACTGCTGAAATGGCATCTCCGGAACTGAATCCCGCAGAGTTTGCTCCTGTAATTTTCACTGAAGTAAAGAGGTTATAACGGCTCACCGACTGTGGTCCGTAAGCTTTGGTAAGCGTTACAAACTGTGAAATCGGCGACATGGCTCCGGAACCTGTTTTTACATACAGTTCATTGAGGTTTTCAATATTCTGTCTGTTTTCAGGAAGAGCCTGAACCATTACCCTGAACTGTTTTCCGTATTTTGTAAAATCGGCAGTATAAACTCCTCCGATGTATCCCTGCATCGTTGCTAAGATGTCACTTACAGAAACTCCCAACTGTTTAGCCAAAGGAACATTGATCTTCATTTCATACTGAGGATATTTTGTATTGAATGAAGTCTGGGCAAAATCGATTTCCGGTCTTTCGATCAGTTTCCCGATAAATTCATTGGTTTTTGTATCTAAATCTGCATATTCTCCTCCTGATTTGTCTAAAAGCACCATTTCAAAACCGGCACTGCTACCAAAACCGGGCACACTCGGCGGCTGGAAGAAAACCACTTTTGCATCCGGAACTTTTCCTGAAATCCCGAATAGTCTTTTCGTAATATCTTCAGAAGTCTGCCCGTCTTTTTTACGTTCTTCAAAAGGTTTTAATTTAATGAAAGCCAAACCGTTGTTGCTTCCGTTTCCGGATAAGAATCCTCTACCAGTGGAAATTGTAACGTTTTGTACTCCCGGAACTTTTAAAGCGTTTGCCTGAAGCGTCTTCAATGCATTGTACGTTCTTTCCATAGACGCTCCCGGAGGAAGCTGAACATCGGTAAAGATAATTCCGCGGTCTTCCGTAGGTACGAAACCTTTTTTCATGGTAGAACTCGCCCAGTATAAAATTCCGCCTGTTACGGCAAAAATAATCAGCGTAACCCATTTATGTCTCAATAAGAAGATGAATCCTCTTCCGTAACGCTCTGTTGTTGTTTTAAAAGCAATATTGAATTTATAGAAAAACTTCTGAATGAAATTTAAATTCTTATATTCTTTATGGTGCGCATCGTGAGGTTTTAAGAATAATGAACATAAAACCGGACTCAACGTCAATGCATTGATCGCAGAAATTATGATCGCTACAATAAGAGTAATCCCGAACTGCTGATAAAAAACTCCGGTAGGACCTGTAATGAATGTTACCGGAATAAATACAGATGCCATTACCAAAGTAATTGAAATAATAGCTCCTGTAATTTCGTCCATTGCTTCCACGGTTGCTTTTTTCGCATCCGAAATACCGTGTTCCATTTTGGCATGAACGGCTTCGACGACGACAATTGCATCATCCACAACAATACCGATGGCAAGAACCAAAGCGAACAACGTTAACAGGTTTAATGAATATCCGAATAAATTCAGGAAGAAAAAGGCTCCCACAATAGAAACCGGAACCGCAATTGCCGGAATTAAGGTAGATCTGAAATCCTGTAAGAAAATATATACCACGATGAAAACCAAGATGAAGGCTTCAATTAAGGTATGCACTACCTTTTCAATAGATGCATCAAGGAATTCGTTCGTATCAAAGTTGAATGTATATTTAATTCCCTGCGGAAAACTTCCTTCTGCCGATTTCAGGTAAGACTTGATATTTTTAATAATTTCCTGCGCATTGGAACCCGGTGTCTGGAAAATCCCCATACTGATGGAAGGATTATTTCCGTTTTCCCCGATTCCGGTGTAAGACTGTCCTGCCAGTTCTACTTTGGCAACATCTTTTAACATTAAATTTTGTCCGTCTGCTAAAGATTTAATGATGATATTATCGTACTGTTCCTTATCGTTAAATTTACCTACATACTTAATAATATATTCGAAAGAACTTCCGCTGTTTTGTCCGATAGAACCTGCGGCAGCTTCTCTACTCTGCTCATTGATGGCATTGGTAACATCGGTAGGTGTTAATCCGTAAGCTGCCATTTTAGCAGGATCCAGCCAGATTCTCATCGAGTAGTTTTTACCTCCGAAAACATTGGCATCTCCTACTCCGTTAATCCTTTTTAAATTCGGAATAACATTGATGTTCAAAAAGTTCTGAAGATATACATCATCCAGATCTTTATTTTCAGAATAGAAAGACATATACATCAAAGCACTTGTCTGCTGTTTCTGGGTAACAACTCCGGAACGCGTTACTTCACTTGGAAGTAAAGGAGTTGCTCTTGCGACACGGTTTTGTACGTTTACCGCCGCAATGTCCGGATCAATTCCCTGCTTAAAAAATACCTGAATCTGTGCAGAACCATCATTTCCGGCAGATGAAGTAATATAATCCATTCCTTCCACCCCGTTGATCTGTTCTTCCAGAGGAACAACCACACTTTTCATTACGGTTTCTGCGTTCGCTCCGGTGTAGTTTGCCGATACACTTACCGTCGGCGGCGCAATATCAGGATACTGCGTTACGGGTAACGAGATCAGTCCTAAAACACCGAGAATCACAATTAAAATTGAGATTACGGTAGATAAAACCGGTCTGTTGATAAAATTTTTAATCATTAGAATTTCGGTTTTATAGATTGAACAAGACTATCCATTTTCACAGGTTTCTTTATCACGGCAGTTCCCGGTTTCAGACCTCCGATTCCTGCTGCAATTACGGTTTCCCCTTTGTTAACTCCGGATTTTATCAATGCCATATTGTCGATTCTGTCGATCACATTAATCACCACATTTTTCGCAGTGTCTTTATCCACTTTATATACGTAAACAATTCCCTGTTGTTCGTAAGTTGCACTTTCCGGAACTACCAGAACATTGTCGTAACGTTGAGGGAATCTTATGGTTCCGCTGTTTCCGTTGCTTAAAAGTTTCTGCGCATTGGTAAACGCAACTCTGAACTGGATGGTTCCAGTTGTTGGATCGATCTGTCCAGTAATAGCTTCAATTCTTCCTTTTTCAGGATAAAGACTTCCGTTGGCAAGCTGTAATTCCACCATCGGAAGGTTTTTTATTTTTTCAGGCATAGATGCACCCGGAGATTTTTCAAGGAAATCAAAATATTCTTTTTCGTTCATTGAAAAATAGGCGTAAATCTGAGAAGTATCTGAAATGGTGGTTAAAGGAATCTGGTCTGAAGGACCTACCAAACTTCCCACTTTTAAAGGAAGCTTTCCGATAACTCCGGAAATAGGCGCACGAATAACAGAATATTCGATATTGGCTTCTACTCCTTTATAATTGGCAACTGCCTGACTTTTTGCAGCCTGTGCCTGTTTTAGCTGCGCCTGAGCCTGTGCTAAATTTGCCTGCGCGGTCTGTAACTGTACATTGCTGATGATATTTTTCTGAACCAGCGGTTTAAGTTTGTTCACTTCAACATTTGCCGCCGCAACAGCAGCCTGCGCTGCCGCAATATTGGATTCTGCAGCGCTGATTCCTGCTTTTGAAGCCGCCGCATTTTCGTTCAGAATATTGGTTTCCAAACGGAAAAGCGGCTGTCCTTTGGTTACATACTGCCCTTCATCTACCAAAACCTGTGTGATATATCCCTGAATTTTAGCACGGACATCGTTATTAACCTTCCCCTGAATGGTAGCCGGAAAAGTCTGATAGCCCACTATATTTTTCGCCTCCACCTTTACCACAGGATACGGTTTCGGACCGTCCTGCTTCGGAGCTTCTTTTTTGCAAGCCACTAAAGAGAGAGCTGCAACAGAAAGTATAACTAGCTTATTATTCATTTTTATAGTTTATTAAGAGATTCCTGAATATTTTTAATGTTCCTGTTTAAAAGAGCTTTGTAAGCTTCCATCTTTTCATTGTAATCGTCATGATTTTTTTTAAAATTGTCTAAATCATCCAGTAGTTGTAATTCGTCTTGCATTTTTTGAACTATTTTTTCAAATCTTATCTTCTTATAACCATCATTGATGAAAAAATACCGTTTCCTCTCGTCCATTTTGTTGTGATCTACGATGAGCTCTGCGTTCAGCAGTAAAGAAATACTTGTGGAGACTGAACTTTTGCTCGCGGAAAGCACTTCCACAAACTCATCAAAAGTAATGCCCACTTTATCATAATCGAATAAAAGGTAGGCATAAATCTTTGAAGCTAAAGGAGGAAGGCTGAAAATGGTTCCGTAGAACTTTACGGCATTCTGAAAAATTTTTTCATCAATTTCTATACTCATATGCATTGTATATAAATTTGAAACAAAAATAGAAATTAGTTCTGAACTAAACGAACAAACCTGATAGAGTTTATAAATATCAGGTTTTTTAAAATTTCAATGAAAACGGATTTAACTTTTGGGCTAAAAAATAATCTTCTCAAAGGCTTTTCTTACACCTCCTGCGAGAAATACTTCACCGCAGTAGCTGTAACCTTTGCTTTCTAAGATCTTCAGCATCGGAATATTATCATAGTTGGTATCAACCTTAATGCTCTGAATTCCATGAGATCTGGTGAATTCTTCAATGTGGTCGAAAAGAATTTTTACCATTCCCTGTCCTGCAAATTTTTCATCAACAGCAACTCTGTGTACCACGACGAATTCTCCGTTACTTAGCCAGGCTCCTTCAATGGTGCTGTATGCGGGTTCATCATTCAGGATTAAAGCAACGTAAACAGAAATTTCCCCATCTGCCATCATTACATATCCGAAACCTTTTGCAATATCGCTTTCCACGGTTCCCAAATTCGGGTAACCTTCCTGCCATTGTATACTTCCGTCCTTTCTTCTTCTTTCGATTGCCTGTTGCAGAATATTCCAGATTATATCTCTGTCTTCAATTTCTGCTTTTCTCAGCTTAATTTCCTGTGCCACGTTTATTCTATTGATTTTAAGTTTGTTTATTAAGAATCAGCTTTATTATTTCTGTATTTTATTTTTAAAAATATCATCACAATCAGCATAATTAACATTAAAACGTTTGTAATCCAAAGAGGTTTTGCATCCTTCATCATTCCGTAAACAGCCCAAAGCAAAGCGTTTAAAGTAAGAAATGATAAAGTGACCATTGAAAGGTCTTTTCCGGATTTTGTCTTCCACAATTTGATTACCTGCGGTAAAAAAGAAATGGATGAAATTAATGCTCCCGAATAACCAATTATCTGCTCTATCATATTAGTATTTTTTGAATTATAACTTAAATATAATAAAAATAAAACAAAGATTAAACGTTAAACCATACTTGTTTTGTTAAAATATGACAGTTATTTATGCTAATTATCTCATGCAAATGTATGATTATCAGATAAATAAAAAACCGAAAACTAATGATATTAATTTTCGGTTCGAAGTAGTAAAATTTAAAATTATGAAATTGTTTTTGTTAATTTTCACTTTGCTGAAGATATGCATCGATAATTTCGAATGCTTTTTTCTCATCTTCAAGTTTCACCATTACTTTCAGCGATGTCGCCGTAGGCGTGGTTGTAAAAGTAAGGTAATTGTTTTCTACTGAATTTTGAATCTGCGCATCATCCAGTTTAGACTTTATCAATTGGATTTCTGCAGGTTTGTCACTTTCAAAAACTGATACTCTTGTACTTCTTTCCATATTCTATCTCGTTTGAGTATCTAAATATATAACGTTTTTTTGAAAATCACAAATTTCAGCTTTTAAATTTTATGAATATTATTTTCGATTTTATCTAAAGCGATCTGAATTTCTTCTTTCGTAACGTTCAGATGCGGTCTGAAGCGAAGTGACTGATCTCCACATGAAAGGATAATCATTCCGTCGTTCCAAAGCTCGTCTCTTAATGCATTTCTCTGTTCAGAAGTCGGAAGATCGATGGCGCACATCAGTCCTCTTCCTCTTGCATTGGATAGTTTTTCAGGATATTTTTCTGCAAGACCGATTAATCCGTTCAGCAAATATTCTCCTACCACTCTTGCATTTTCCACAAGATTTTCCTTTTCAATAACTTCCATTACCAACTGGAAACGAAGCATATCGATAAAGTTACCACCGAAAGTGGAATTGATTCTTGAGCTTTCTCTGAAAACATTGTTCGGAACTTCATCAAATTTTTCTTTATTGGCTAAAACTCCGCAAACCTGTGCTTTTTTACCGAAAGAAATAATATCCGGTTTTGCTGTAAAATGTTCAAATGCCCACATTTTTCCCGTAATTCCGATACCGGTCTGAACTTCATCAAAAATTAAAAGAATGTCATGCTGATCGCAGATTTTTCTCAATCCCATTAAAAATTCGTCTCTGAAATGGTTGTCTCCGCCTTCAGCCTGAATCGGCTCGATGATGATACACGCCACTTTATCCGGATTCATTAAAATCGCTTCTTCGATATTTAATAAAGCCAGTCTTTCATTTTTAATGGTTTCTTCCAAATTCTCTTCCGTGATCGGGAAAGTAAGTTTAGGATTTAGGATCCTTGGCCAGTCGAACATCGGGAAATACTGATATTTTCTTGGATCTGAAGTGTTGGTTAAACTTAACGTATACCCGCTTCTTCCGTGGAATGCCTGTTTGAAATGGATACAGATTCCCGCTTCCAGATTAAGACCTTTTTCAAAATTTTTACGCGTTTTCCAGTCGAAACACGCTTTCAGGGCATTTTCTACTCCTAAAGTTCCGCCTTCAATAAAGAAAGCATACTGCAGTTCTTCAGGAATTACCACTCTTTCAAAAACTTCTAAGAAATGCGCATATTCTTCAGAATATACATCTGCCAAAGTGGGTTTGTTGACTGCCATTTTTCCCAGCCATGCCGATTTCTCAACGATATAGGGATGATTGTAACCGATGGATGCCGAAGCAAACATGGAAAACATATCTAAATATTCTCTGTCTGTAAGTTTATCGTACAGCCATGAACCGTGGGATTTTTCAATATCCATCACGAAATCGAAACCATCTGCCAAAACGTGTCTTCCAACGGTTTCTTTTACTTTATTTGCTTTTATTTCAATTGTCTGTTCCATTTTTAAATAAAAATCTTAGGGGTGATTAAAATTTAATAATAATTTGAGACTTAAAAATCTGTTTCCAAATTTTTAAACTCATGATGTTAGTTTTTAAAGGTCAAACTTAATTCCCTGTGCTAAAGGTAAGTTTGTGGTATAATTGATGGTGTTGGTCTGTCTTCTCATGTAATACTTCCAAACATCTGATCCGGATTCTCTTCCGCCTCCGGTTTCTTTTTCTCCACCGAAAGCTCCGCCGATTTCCGCACCTGAAGTTCCGATGTTTACATTGGCAATTCCACAGTCTGAACCTGCATGAGAAAGGAATAATTCTGCCTCTCTTAAGTTCTGCGTCATGATTGCAGACGACAATCCTTGAGGAACATCATTCTGAATAGCAATTGCTTCTTCTAAAGTTTTGTATTTAATTAAATATAAAATAGGTGCGAAAGTTTCGTGCTGAACGATTTCGTAAGAATTCTTTACTTCAGCGATACATGGTTTTACGTAACAACCGGATTCATATCCTTTTCCTTTCAGAACTTCACCTTCCACGATGAATTTTGCGCCTTCTTTTTTGCCTTTTTTGATGGCTTCTTCGTACATATTCACAGCATCGGTATCAATAAGCGGTCCCACATGATTCGTTTCATCCAAAGGATTTCCGATTTTCAGTTGTCCGTACGCTTTTACCAGTCTGTTCTTTACTTCATCATAAACACTTTCGTGGATAATCAGTCTTCTTGTGGAAGTACATCTCTGTCCTGCCGTTCCTACAGCTCCGAAAACTGCTCCGATGATCGACATATCAATATCTGCATCTTTAGAAATAATAATGGCATTGTTTCCACCTAATTCAAGGATTGATTTCCCGAATCTTTGCGCAACATTTGCGGAAACTATTCTTCCCACTCTTGTAGAACCGGTAAAAGAAACTAAAGCGACTCTCTTGTCATCCACTAATTTCTGTCCGATTTCATGATCTGCAACCAATACGCTGGAAATACCTTCGGAAAGATTATTCTCTTTTAACACTTCGTTCATGATGTTTTGGCAGGCAATCGCGCAAAGCGGTGTTTTTTCTGACGGTTTCCAGATCGTAACGTTACCGCAGATCCATGCTAAAGCTGTGTTCCATGCCCAAACTGCTACCGGAAAGTTGAATGCGGTAATGATCCCTACAATTCCCAATGGATGATACTGCTCGTACATTCTGTGCCCCGGTCTTTCCGAGTGCATTGTGTACCCGTGAAGCTGTCTTGAAACTCCTACTGCAAAATCGCAGATATCAATCATTTCCTGAACTTCTCCAAGACCTTCCTGCAGGGATTTTCCCATTTCATAGGAAACCAGTTTCCCCAAATCGTCTTTGTACTGTCTTAATTTCTGACCTAACTGTCTTACAATTTCCCCTCTTTTAGGAGCCGGAATCAGTCTGAACTCTTTAAAAGCTTTTTCAGCCGTCTCAATTACCTTGTCATAATCAGATTCTCCGGAAGTCTTTACTTTAGCAATCAGATTTCCGTCTACAGGAGAGTAACTTTCGATGGTTTTCCCTGATGCAAAGTATTTTCCGCCTACTGAAGTTCCCTTATTTTCATCCTTAATTCCTAGATTTTTGAGTGTTTTTTCGATCCCAAAATCCTTTACTTTTTTAGACATAAAAATTTTACTTTTCGTTTCCTCTAAAGATAGAAATATTATGCGAATCGCAAAATTTTAATTTTTTAACATGTTTTTTATTTGGACTAATTATAAACATAGTTATCTTTGTATAGGAATCATTTTATTTCAGGAATGAAAAATAATAAGATTAATAACGAACCTGCCACAGAGGAAAAAAAATCCTCCAGATGGAAAAGTCTGGTAAAGAAATTCGGGATTGGCGGAATTATATTTTTTACCGTAAAAGGAATTATTACCTCTACGCTGATTTATTTTCTGGGAAAGAATTTCTGGACGGTGATCTCCGATTATATTACCGGAATTTTTGATTAATTAATTGATATATAGATACAAAAAGCTGAGAAATTTCTCAGCTTTTGTTTTTGATTCAAGGTCATTCGGAATGACGATATTTTATTCTTTCTTTTTCCTTCCTGAATTAATCAGGCTCTGATGCAGCAAATACTCAATCTGTCCGTTTACACTCCGGAATTCGTCATTTGCCCATTTTTCCAGAAGCTTAAATGTAGACTCATCAATCCTTAAAACAAAAGATTTTTTGCCTTTATTTTCGGAAGGATTCTGAGCTTTTTCTGATTTCATTTTTGTTAATTCTTTTTGTTTTCAACGCAAATGGCGCAAAGATTTCTTTTAATTATTGTGAATATTTTTCGTTCGCAAAGGCGTTTCACTCAGCGAAGAACTCAAAGGTTTTCTAATTATGACAAATTACAGACAATCATAAAAAGATTTCTCCTTCGTCGAAATGACAAAATACATTGCAAATCTTTAATTATACAAAGTTCCGGCATTTAAAATTGGTTGTGCCGCTTTTTCACCGCAAAGAACCACCATTAAATTGCTTACCATTGCGGCTTTTCTTTCGTCATCCAGTTCTACAATATTTTCTTCCGAAAGCTTTTTCAGGGCTAAATCTACCATTCCTACAGCACCTTCCACGATCTTTGTTCTTGCCGCTACAATTGCTGTTGCCTGCTGTCTCTGCAGCATTGCTCCTGCAATTTCTGACGCGTAAGCCAAATGTGAAATTCTTGCTTCCTGAATGGTAATTCCTGCCTTTGAAAGTCTTTCGGTAAGTTCCTGTTCCAGAATAGCGTTGATCTTTTCACCGCCTTCTCTTAAAGTAATCGGCGCATGATCGTCTTCTAAATTGTCGTAAGGAAAACTCATCGCCAAATGACGTACCGCAGCTTCACTCTGCATCTTTACAAAATCTGAATATTTTTCCACATCAAAAGCGGCTTTGTAGGTATCTCCCACTTTCCAGACAATTACTACCGCAATTTCAATCGGGTTACCCATCTTATCATTTACTTTCAGAGTTTGTCCCTGAAGGTTTTCTGAACGGAGACTGATTTTCTGTGAGGAATATAAGGGATTGATAAAAAACAAACCATTGTCTTTTACGGTTCCGACATATTTTCCGAAAAAGTTCAGCACTCTGGAATGATTCGGCTGAATAATCATTAACCCTTTCATAAAAAAGCAAAACAGAATAAATGACAATAATGATAAAACGACAAGCGTAACACTGTTATCGACACCGATTGCAAATAAATAAACGGAAACGGCAAACAATCCAAGACAAATGACCAAAGTAAGGTATCCCGACATTGGTTTTAAGATTTTTTCCATGATATTAAATTTTAATTTGATACTATTTTGATATCATAAAGATATAACTTTTTTTTACATGAAAAATCTTTTATTTTAAAATTTCTTTTGACTTGTCGGTTCAATTCTAAGCAAAAAAATCCCTGAAAAATTAATTTCAGGGATTGTATGTATGATATTTTATTGATTATTCGTTATTAGTAATACTGCTTTTTAACGCAAAGGATCGCCAAGATTCTTTTTATATACTAACTGTTTTTAAGTTCACAAAGGCGTTTCACTCAGCAAAGAACTCAAAGGTTTTTTAGTTATGCCAAATTACGGATAATCATTATCTTAAATTTATTTTTTATTTAAAATTCTGAACTTGTAATAAGATGCGGCTGATAAAAGTGCCATTGTTGCAAGTCCGATATAAACCCAAGCCGGAACCGGAACCGGATCTCCCGCTGCATAAGAGTGAAGTCCGCTCAGGTAATAATTTACTCCGAAATACGTCATGACCATTGAACAGAATGCAAACATCGTCGCAACGTGGAATGCCCATCTGCTTCTTAATCCCGGAACCAGTCTCATGTGAAGAACAAATGCATATACCATAATGGAAATGAATGCCCATGTTTCTTTCGGATCCCAGCTCCAGTATCTTCCCCATGATTCGTTTGCCCAGATTCCTCCTAAGAAGTTTCCTACGGTTAATGCAAACAGACCTATGGTTAAAGACATTTCAGAAACGATTACCAGTTCTTTCAACGTTGTATCGTGATGCAATTTATACGTTTCTTTATTGGAAATGATATAAAATACCAAACTGATTACTGCAATGATCATCGACAATGCAAAGAACCCGTAACTTGAGGTAATAATCGCAACGTGAACAATCAGCCAATAGGATTTCAATACAGGAACCAACGGCGTAATCTGCGGATCAAGAGCAGAACCTCCATGCGCAAATCCCATCATAATTACAGCTACCATAAATCCGGCTGCCGGAATTAAGGCATTGGAATTTCTGTAAAGTAATAAACCTGCTGTAATTCCTACCCAAGAAATGAAAATAATGGCTTCATACCCGTTACTCCACGGAGCGTGACCGGAAATATACCATCTTGCCACCAAACCAAGGAAATGGAACAGATATCCTACAATACCTAAAACAATGATGATTTTAATTGCTTTGTTTAAAACTTTTTTAGACTTAAATAATTCAACGAAACCTAAGATTAATAGCAATCCTCCGATTAATGTATAGAAGATCAACAATTTGAAGTTGATATTCACTTTATTCATAAACACCTCAAGATCAACTTTAGATTTTGCAGGAACGACAGCTTTGCCCCATTTTTGCTGATATTCTGAAAGTTTCGCCAGTTGCGCATCTGCTTTTGCCCAATTTCCTGATTGCTGAGCCTGCAAAACTTCTGCAAAGTATGGTCCCATAACCTGCTGAGACTCCATATCCGGTTCCATTTTCTGATCCAGCCATGAATGCCATGTGTGATTAGCGTCGTTCTTTACCGGAACAATTCTCATAAACTGACCGCTGAAAAATTCGTTGAAGATCTGAACTCTTTCGTTTACCGCAATCACTTCTTTATCATAATTGGTCTGTTCAGCCGGTTTTTTACGGAACGCAGTGTTGTAATCGCTTTCAAGGATATATCTTAAATTTCCGTTGGCATCTGCCGGGAAAAGATTCATTAAAGAAGTATATCCGTCTTCGTCTGCTTTTGTCTTATTTTTCAGTTCGTCTCCACCTTTTGTTCCTACTTTAATCATCGGAACCATTGTCCAGCTTGGCGTATCAATATTCACCGATAAAAACCATTGGTTTGCTGTTAAAGATTTTCCGTCTGTTCCTTTAAACTCGTCCTTTTTATAAAGCTTTCTTAAAACATCCAAAGCTTCGGTATTAATCGGAACGATTCTTCCTTCAAAATTCTGCACCAAAAGATATCCGAATTTATCGGCATGTTCTGCACTGATTTTATTTCTTGCAATAATTTCATCGGCAGAAACCACCTTCATTTTTGTAAACGGCTGCGCTCCCTGTGGTTTTAATGTTTCTGAACTTTGAGCGTGACTGTGATTATCACCTTCCACATGGATGTGTTCCCTGCTTCCGTCGGTTGTGCCATGTGTTTCAATTTTCTGGGCATTTAAGCCGAAACTCAACAATAATAAAATTACTACCGCCGCTTTCTTTTTGTTAACGTCTTTCAGCATTTTGTTTAATTTCCAGAAGTGGGTTCCTTTCCAGAAGAACATAAAGAACATTCCCCCGAATAAGAATGTATACCCGATGTAGGAAATCAAAGTTCCCCAATAATCGTGGTTTACGGAAAGAACCGTTCCCATTCTGTCCGGATCGAAGCTCGACTGGAAAAAACGGTATCCTTTATGGTTCAGAACGTGGTTCATATAGATTTTAAAAGGAGTCTGTTTTCCTTCATCAATAATTTTAATGTGGCTTTCGTACGCACTCGGAGAAGAACTTCCCGGATAAGTTTCCATGATGAAATCATCCAGTTTAAGCGAGAAAGGTGTATTGTAAATTTTAGGACCAAAACCGATCATAATGTTCAAACCGTCCATTGTTACCTGTTTGTAAGCATTCGGATTTCCTTTTTCTACCGAAAGATCTACCAGTTGCTTTGTTTTAGGCCCCTGAAGTTCCACCTTCAACATATCCGGAACATTCTGATCTTTTTTTCTGTCGCCTTCAATCGCCATCAGTTTTCCTTTTTTAAGACCTTCCGGAACTACTAATTTTAATTCGTTGATGGAATATAAACTTCTTAAAGCCAAAGGCTGGAATTCATCTTTCACCGTTGTTCCGGTTGCCTGAGTTGCCATCGTCATATAACTTGCATCCACAGGAGTTTTGATGAACAGTTTTCCGCCTTCGTTTTTAAATTCAACCGCTCCTTCAATAGCTCTGTTGAACGTTACCAAAGTTCCGTTGATTGATTTTGTTTCGCCCGACTTGATGAAAATATTCTGTCGTCCGGTTTGTCCTGTGGAAACCAAATGAAGATATTCTGCCCCATTCGGATCAGCCAGAAGACTGTCTTTTTTTCGCTGAACATATTCTTTGGCAACTACTTTTACTTTTTTGTCATGGAATTCATAGGTTGCTTCCAGATCCTTGTGCAAAGGAGACATTAAGTAAGGAATGTCTTTATAATCAAGAACATCGCCTTTCTCTTCAATCTGTACTTTAAGGAAGTTTTTATCCGTTACAATTTCGTTAGACGTTTCTCCTTCACGGATGTGCATTGTTCCTTCAAAACTGATGTACCTTGTGATTGCACCACCGATGAAGATGAGTATAAAAGCAAGGTGAAACACCAGAACCGGCCATTTTTCTCTCTTCCAAAGTCTGTATCTTCCGATGTTTCCGATGAAGTTGAGAATGAGCAGGAGCATAATGAGTTCGAACCATTTTGCTTCGTAGATTAATGCTTTTGCTGTAGGAGTACCGTAGTCGTTTTCCAAGAACGTTGCATAAGCCATCGCAAATGCGTACACCAGTAACAATACAGCCATTGTCCTGGTCGAGATAAGAATATCTTGCAGCTTCTTCATGATTTATATACTTGACATGCAAAAATAAGGATGATAAACCACAAAGACTCCAAAAAAAACTGTCATTTATCAGTTGAGACCGCTTTTAATCTTATTTTTATTGATTCTTAATAAGCAATTTTTCTTTGAAGAAAATTTAAAATGATAAAAGCATCAGAATTAAATTCATAAAAGCTATACCATTGATTGACAAGCTCTATTTATTCAGCATTTTTAATTTTTATTTGGTTCAAATTTTCTAAACAGCAAAAAATGATGAATTATTTTTTTCCAGTTCATTTTATTTTAAATATTTTTAATCATTAAAACCAAATCAATCTAAATTCCTTTTAAAATAAGGGAAAAATTAGTTACTTTTTAAGCTTGTGCGCATCCATTTAATGTAGGAAAAACATTAAATTTGCCAATTGACATTATGAATAAAAACACACAAAACAAACCGACTGAATCGCCTGATAAGGGCAAATTTTTATCTAAGCCAAGAGTATTCTTCGGGCTTACTTTCATTCTTTTTTCTGTAGTGCTTACTTTTTCGTTCGTTTCTTATCTGATGAACTGGAAGGCAGATCAGAGTCAGGCAGGAACTATGCTCGATAAAACAATAAAATCTTCCAATCTTTTCGGAAAACTGGGCGACTGGCTCGGAAATATTTTTATTTTCGAAAGTATCGGAGTGGCTTCATTCATCATTGCCTTTTTATTTCTGGTTTTCGGAACCGTTATCCTGAAAAAGAAAATGTTCAAACCTTGGAAAACGGTAGGTCATTCCCTGTTTTTCATTTGCTGGCTTCCGATTCTGTTTGGAGCGATTACTAAAGGACAGGGTGTTTTAAGCGGAGTTTACGGATATCAGATCATGGAGTCTCTGAATACGATTATTGGTTCTTATGGTCTCTGGCTGGTTTTAATTGCAAGTATTGCTTTGTATTTTATTTTAGAGTTTAATCTTCGTCCGAGTTCTATCAAGTCTAAATTAAATGACATCAATGAAAATACCATCGGAAAAGTAAGATCGATGATGCCGAGTTCTGATGAAAATTTTGAAGCCGATGAAGAACTGATTGAGGAAATTGAAACGGCAGAACAGGAAGAAGAACAACCTAAAATAAAAGTAACGGAAGTTGCAGAAAAACCAGCTCCCAAAATGACGGAGCCTGAACCTGTAAAAGTTCCGAAAGGTTTTCCGGAAGTTCCGGTATCCAGCAATTTGGATCCGATTGTAACACCGAATAAAACTTCTTTTGATGAGGAACCTAAAAATGATTTTTCAAATTCCATCAATTTAAATCTCGATTCCAGACCTAAAGTTCCGACTTCAAATCCGGAACAGGCGTTTGATATGACACCTTCTATTCCGGTAAGTACAGTTACTGCGGCTGCACCTCAGGAAAATATTAAATTTAATGTAGAAGTGGCTCCGGTTATCGATATTCTTGATGATTCCGAAAGACAGTCTCAGGAATTGGTAGATAAACATGGATTGTACGATCATAAACTGGATCTTGCCAAATTCCAGATGCCGCCTGTTGAATTGCTGAAAGATTACGGAAACGAAGAAATTTCGATCAACAAAGACGAATTAGAAGAAAACAAAAATAAAATTGTCGGATTGCTGAAAAATTTTAACGTAGGAATTGCCGAAATTAAAGCGACGATAGGACCGACAGTTACTTTATATGAAATTGTACCGGAAGCTGGAATTCGTGTAGCAGCGATTAAAAAACTGCAGGATGATATCGCCCTGAATCTTTCTGCTTTAGGAATCCGTATCATTGCACCGATGCCCGGAAAAGGAACCATCGGGATTGAAGTTCCGAGAAAAAATCCGACGATGGTTTCTATGCGTTCAGTGATTGCTTCGCAGAAATTCCAAAATACAGATATGGATCTTCCTGTGGTTTTCGGAAAGACTATTTCAAACGAAATTTTCATGGCAGATTTATCCAAAATGCCTCACTTACTGATGGCGGGAGCAACAGGACAGGGTAAATCGGTCGGAATTAATGCAATTCTCACTTCTCTTCTATATAAAAAGCATCCGAGTGAACTGAAATTTGTAATGGTAGATCCTAAAAAAGTGGAACTTTCATTATATTCAAAAATCGAAAGACATTATCTTGCCAAACTTCCGGATGCGGAAGAAGCCATCATTACCGATACGAATAAAGTAATCAACACTCTGAATTCTTTATGTATTGAAATGGATACGAGATATGATTTGCTTAAAAATGCATTTTGTAAAAATTTAAAAGAATACAATAAAAAATTTGCGGAAAGAAAATTAAATCCTGAAAACGGTCACCGTTATTTACCGTACATTGTTTTGGTGGTGGACGAATTTGCAGATTTAATTATGACTGCCGGAAAAGAAGTTGAATTACCGATTGCCAGATTGGCTCAGTTGGCAAGAGCGGTGGGAATCCACTTAATTGTCGCAACACAAAGACCTTCCGTAAATGTAATTACAGGTATGATTAAAGCGAATTTCCCTGCAAGAGCAGCGTTCAGGGTAATTTCCAGTGTCGATTCCAGAACGATTCTGGATTCTCCGGGAGCAGATCAGTTAATTGGTAAAGGAGACATGCTTTATTTTAACGGAAATGAAATTTTAAGACTTCAGTGTGCTTTTGTAGATACTCCGGAAGTGGAAAGACTTGCAGAATTTATCGGGGAACAAAAAGGATACGCTTCCGCATTTATCCTTCCGGAATATGTTTCTGAAGATTCTACCAGTACAGTGGGAGCTTTTGATCCGAATGAAAAAGATGCTTTGTTCGAAGATGCAGCGAGAATTATTGTTTCTACTCAGCAAGGTTCTACCTCAATGCTTCAAAGACAACTGAAACTGGGCTACAACAGAGCCGGAAGAATTATGGATCAACTGGAAGCCAGCGGAATTGTCGGCGGATTTAACGGGGCAAAAGCAAGAGAGGTTCTCATCAGTGACCTTCATTCTTTGGAACAGTTTTTGGAAGATCTGCGCAGTTAAAGCGAAATTTCAGTTTAACTTTTAACATTAAAGAAAGTCTAAAGATTAAAGAATTTAATAAAATGAAAAATATTATTTCAAAAGTTATAGTAAGCAGTTTGGTAGTTGGAGCGGTCGGATTTACGAATGCACAGAAGATTGATGCAAAGGCAAAAAAAATTCTTGATGATATTACAGCTAATTATAACTCTAAGAAAAATTCGTACTTCAAGTTTTCTTTCGGAAGCGGAACCAACGGAAAGGTTGATAAAACGGAACCCGGAATTTATTACGCTGCAGGAGATAAATACAAACTGAAGATCATGGAAACAGAACAGATCTTCGACGGAAGTAAAATCTACAACATCAACACAGAAGATATGGAAGTTACGGTAGCGAAACCTAACGGAAGCAGCTCCATGTTCTCCCCTATCAACTATCTTTCTACTTACAGAAAAGATTATAATGTAACGTACGGAGGAAAGAAAAATGTAGATGGTGTAAATGCAGACTTCATTAAATTAACTCCGGTAAAATCCAACGGAATAAAATACGTTTATCTTTTTGTAGATTCTGCTAAAAAACAGATGGTAAAACTGGAACAGCACGGAAACAATAAAGACCTTGCCGTAATTGCGATTAAAGAATACAAGGAAAACCAGACTTTGGATCCGGGAATGTTTACGTTTGATAAAAACAAATACAAAAATTACCTGATCACAGAACTTTAAAAATAATCAGCAGACAAGCGAATACGCGGATTTGCTTTTAATTAAACTTGTCTAAACTTTTTTACCGCAAAAGATGCAAAAGATTGTAACACTTTAGTTATTAAGTTTAATACTTAAATGTAAAAAGAGCACATAAGTTAAAAAAATCAAAGATTTTTCTCTTTGCAGACTTTTGAAATACTTTAAATAAACTCAACAAAGTCTTTTGTCTCTTTTGCGGTTACATTTAAAATTAGTTTAACGAAACTTATTATAAAAATTTCATAAAATATAAGAGCTGCAAAGAAAACTTTGTGGCTTTTTGTTTAATTTTGGCGAATGTTAAAAATACTAGACCGATATATTATAAAAACCTTCTTCGGACCGTTTTTCTTTATATTCAGCGTATTGTTTTTCATCTTTATTGTGAACATTATCTGGATTCAGCTGGGTCAGTTTATGGGAAAAGGACTGAGCTACTGGCAAATCATGAAACTTCTTTTTTACCTCGGGGTAAGTGTAATCAGTATGGTTTTACCGCTCACGATTCTTCTGGCGAGCATTATGTCTTTCGGGGAATTCGGGGAACGGTATGAACTCGCCGCCATGAAAGCCGCGGGAATTTCGCTGACCAGAGTGATGATGCCGCTTTTGGGAGTAACCGTTGTACTTTCCATTATGCTGTATTTTTTCTCCAACAATATCATTCCGGATTTTCAGAGGAAGGCGAAAAATATGCTTTTCAATATTGCCCAGACCAAACCTGCACTGAATTTCACACCGGGACAGTTTATCGATCAGATTCCAGGAAACATGGTGAAGTTCGATAAGATTTACGGCAAAAATGATGAAAATATAGAAGGTGTTTTTGTTCATAAGAAAGCAAGCTCCTACGAAAATCAGCAGACTGTAATTGCCCAGAAAGGTGTTTTTGCTCCGGCAGAAAATACAAATTATTTAAAGCTAAAATTGTTCAACGGATTTGTTTATGAAGATAATTTTGCCGGGAAAGGAGAAAACATCCGTCTGAAACAGCCCGACCAGGTGATTAAATTTGATACATTAACGCTTCATTTCGACGTAAGTGAGATCATTAACAAAGCCATTGAAGAAGAAAAAATTACGGACGATTACCGTTTCCAGACGTTCCATGAGCTGAATACGACAATCGATAAAACGAAAAAAGACAATCAGAAATTCTTCACCAATGTAAGCAGCGATGTTTTGGGACAGACCAATTCTGTGGTAAGTTATATGGACACCAAACAGAACAGCGCAAAGGCAAAACCGAAGCAGATTATTAAGCTCGATACGGTGAAAGGGGATAAAAAACTGGAGATCATCAATAATGCTTATAACCGTCTTGATAACCTGAAAAGTACGCTTGAAGGAAAAAATAACGAGATTGATCCCGGCGTAAAATATTACAGCAAAGTAGTGATTTATCAGCAAAGAATCGTGACGTATTCTTTCACCTGCATCATTTTCTTTCTGATCGGTGCGAGTTTGGGTTCCATTATCCGAAAAGGAGGAATGGGACTTCCTGTGGTAATTGCGATTGTTATTTTCATTATTTTCTATGTGATTAATGTAGGCTTTGAAAACATGGCGTGGTCCGGAAAGATCAATCCTTATCTTGCAGCGTGGGTTCCGAATCTGGTTCTGTTTCCTTTCGGAGTATGGATGACGTACAAAGCTCTTACGGATTCTCAACTGTTTGATGCCGAAAAATACAAAGCGGCTTTCAAGCCTGTTATCAAACTTTTTGTAAAGAATGAAGAACACAAAAGGTATCAATAATAAGCTGTACCTTATACAATATAAAAAGATCCGGAATTTTTCCGGATTTTTTTGTGGTATGTTAAAAAATGAATTTCAATTTCATTTTAGCTGTAAAAAATTATCTTTGTCAAAAATTATAACAATTCTATATGAGAAAATTATTATTGATTGGCTTATTCAGTATTGTTTCTTTCAATGCTTATGCGCAGGAAGACAATACGGAATATGAAATGAGAATCGGGGAAAAGCCGGGATACATTATTGATAAAAGCGGGAAAAAGATCGAAGGTATTGTAAGACTTGCCGGAGACGAAATGAATCCGTGGACGAATCAGAAAAAAGTGAAATTCATTGCAACTTCGGACATTGACAACTCAAAGAAAAAGCAAAAATTCAAAACGTATGATGTAGATGATCTTAAAGGTTATATGGCGATCGACAACAATACGGAAAGAGTTTTTGAAACCATAAAATACACGAACACCAAAGAAGCGTACAACACCCAGAACGGAGGTTTAAGTGGTGGTTTAAAAGCTTTCAACAACCTTACAAAAAGTAATCAGTTTGCTGAAGTTGTGGCAGACGGAAAAATTAAAGTGTACAAAGTATACGGATTCCCGACTACTTTCTCAGCAGGCGGACAAATTGCAGTTGCAGACGAGGAAAACAAAAGAATGAGAGAAAATCCGGCGTATGTGTATTCCAAAAAAGGCGGAAAACCGGAAGAACTTAATGTTGCAAAAGCAAAGATCATTACCGCAGACTGCCCTGTTGTGAAAGCTAAAATAACAAAAGGAGAATATGGTTCTTTGAAAAATGATACCAAAAAGAGATCGGGTTTAGGAAAATTCATCCGAAATGAAATCGACAATGCGATGGCAGATAATCTTTCGATCGTGAATGAAGTGATCTATGATTATAACGAAAATTGTAAATAATCTATTAAAAATATTTTTTACGGCAGTTTCAGTTTGGAGCTGCTTTTTTATTTTAGTTTTTTATTAATGGAAATATTCTTGTCAAAAAGTACAAAAAAGCAAGATTTTTATTAATCTCAAATTTTTAAGACGCAAGAAAATCAAAGATTTTCAATAAGGATGGTGCTTAATTTTATTTAGATAAAATCTTTGCGCTTTAAAACATGACAATATTTAATGAATATTTTCCGCCTTTGCGATGGTTACAGTGATTAAGTTTAAATAAGTTTTGCGCATATTTTTTGCAGTATGCTTAAACAAAATTATTTTTATGAAAATACTTCTTTTTACTTTAAGTTTTCTTGTTATTGTTTCCTGTAAGAAAGAAAATGCAGAAAACATTCAAAATAATTCAGTGACTGATAATACAACCATGAATACAGTTTCGGAAAAATTGAGTGATTCCATTACTTCCGTTGAAGATATAAAGAAAGAATATGCAGCCGTAAATAATCTTTTATCTGCAAAAAAACTGGATTCAACAAAATTCACGTATAACTGCGACGAAAAAGAAGGTGAAGTTGTTTTATATTATGAGAATAAAGATCTCAGAATGATCAAAGATTCTTATGCAGAACACAGTCATTTTTCTTCATCCACAAAATATTATGTAAAAAACAACAGCGTATTTTTCATTTTTAAAGAAGAAACGGTATGGAATTTTGATGAAAGCGGAACGCCCGAAAAACCGGAAACAAAAGATGATGTCAATGAAAAAAGAAGCTATGTTTTAAACGATAAAGCCATTCAGTGCCTCGAAAAAAATTACACGATCCGTTCAAAAGGAAATAACCTGAATCCTGATTCAATTCCGAATAAAGAAACAAAATGTGATATTGCTGAGCTGATGAAAAACTATCATTTAATCCTTAAAAATAAAGACAGAAAAGGAGAAATCAATTGCCTTTAAACTGTACACAAAACAAAAGCGGCTTCAAAATGAAACCGCTTTTTATATTTTCAGGAGCCGAAAATTATACTTTCATAATTTCAGCTTCTTTTACTTTAAGATGCTCGTCGCAAGCTTTTACATATTTGTCGGTAAGCGTCTGAATATCTGCTTCAACACCTTTAATGATGTCCTCAGAAACTCCTTCCAGTCTTTTAAGCTCTTTCAGACCGTTCTGTCTTGCGTTTCTTACAACTACTTTCGTGTCTTCTGTTTCAGACTTAGCCTGTTTTGCCAGTTCACGTCTTCTTTCTTCCGTTAAAGGCGGTACATTAAGGATAATGTTGATCCCGTTATTAGAAGGTGCAAATCCTAAATTTGAATTGATGATTGCTTTTTCAATATCATTAATGGCTTTTGCGTCCCAAGGTTGAATAGAAATCGTCATTGCATCGGGAATAGAAACATTGGCAACCTGATTAATTGGAGTTAATGCTCCGTAATATTCCACCATCACATCCTGAACCATTGTTGTAGACGCACGTCCCGCTCTGATTCTCTGAAATGCATGATCCAGGTGCTTAATAGCTGCTTCCATGTCCTGCTGTACAGACTCTACTATAAGATCTAATTCTTCCATTACTATAATAAAATTTGATAAGTTACACATATGTTAATGATAAGTAATAAGTAATTGGTAATGAGTAATTTTTAAAACTTTAAACTCAAAACCCTGAACTTACTATTACAAATCAACTAAAGTACCAACATTTTCGCCGTCAACAATTTTTTCCAGATTTCCTTCTTTGTTCATATCAAAAACAATAATCGGCAGTTTGTTTTCGTGGCTTAAAGTAAATGCCGTCATATCCATTACCTTTAGATTCTTCGCATAAACTTCGTCGAAAGATAGTGAATTATATTTTACTGCATCTGCATTTTTTTCAGGATCGCTGTCGTAGATTCCGTCTACTCTTGTTCCTTTCAAAATAACATCTGCCCCGATTTCGATGGCTCTTAACGTTGCGGCAGTATCTGTTGTGAAATACGGATTTCCTGTTCCGGCTCCGAAAATCACTACTCTGCCCTTTTCAAGATGTCTTACTGCTCTTCTTTTGATGAATGGTTCCGCTACTTTATCCATTTCGATGGCAGACTGTAGTCTTGTTTTAATTCCCGCATCTTCCAGAGCACCCTGCAAAGCCATCCCGTTGATTACCGTTGCAAGCATTCCCATATAATCTCCCTGTACTCTGTCCATTCCTTTTGCAGCTCCTGCTACACCGCGGAAAATATTTCCTCCTCCGATTACAATGGCAACTTCACAGCCTTTTTCTACCACTTTCTTAATTTCTGCAGCATATTCCTGTAGCCTTTCATTATCAATACCATATTGTCTGTTTCCCATTAAGGCTTCACCACTCAGTTTCAGAAGGATTCTTTTATATTTCATTGTATGTAAATAACTTTTTTTCGTTAGATATATCTGTCTAAAATTTGACTTTGCAAATATAATCATTAATAAGGTTGATTTTTCATTATACATTATAAATTTTAAAAGTGATGTTTTATGGGATCAGCAAAGCATTTTTCCTTATAAATAATGTCCCTGTTTTTATAATTTGAGTGAATAGATGGCTGTTTAATTAAATTACAAAACATGAAGATTCAAAATAATAATCTTACGCTAAAAGATTAAGCTCAATAAAAATGGCATAGAACTTAAAATAAAACCACGATTTCCACAAAACTTAAATATTTAAATATAAATAATGTGAGAAATATTTTGAAAAGTACGAAAAAGGATTATTTTTGCATTACTAATAAACTGAGTTGAAGAAAATTGTCATTTTTTCATTATTTCTGTCAGGAATTGTTTCTTATGCACAAACAGGAACAAACGTTTATCCATTCTTAAATATCCCTGTTTCAGCGAGACAGGCAGCTTTGGGAGGAGATGCAATTTCTGTGAGAGATCGTGATGTTTCCTTTGCTATTGCAAACCCCTCACTACTGAATAAAGATTCCGATAATCAGCTTTCTGTAAATGCAACTGCCTATCTTGCAGATTCCAAATACGGAACGATTGCCTATGCAAAAGACTTTGATAACGGTCACATGGCGACCATCAATGCAAGATACATGAGCTACGGAGATATTCCGCGAACAGACGACAGCGGTTTCGAAAACGGAACTTTCAAAGCTTCGGATGTTGCCATTGGAGCAGGATATGCCTATCAGTTTGAAGAAGACTGGACGATTGGAGGAGGATTGAATTTCATTACTTCGAAAATCGACACCTATACTTCTTCTGCCATTTCAGGAAACGCAGGAATTACGTACCACAACAAAAAAAATAAGGAAACAGCATCTGTTGTTTTCAGAAATTTTGGATATCAGTTCAATTCTTTCAACGGAACAAGGGAAAACCTGCCATTCCGTGTAGATTTGGGATATACAAGAATTTTAAAAGTAATTCCTTTAGCAGTTACCATTACGGCGCATGATTTACAGGAGTTTAATATTTCTTCCCAGTACAACGTTAACGGACAGGAAGTAAATACAGGCAGAAAAATCGCCGATCACTTCTCTATCGGGGCAGAATTGTTTCCGGAAAAAGGATTCAACATCAGACTAGGATATAATGTGAAGAGAGGGAATGAATTAGCCGTTGCAGATCAGAGAAATTTCTCAGGACTTTCGGCAGGATTCGGGATTAAAATTGCCAGATTCCGTGTGGATTACGCACACGTAAGGTATCATAATTCTGCGAATGTCAACCAGATAGGAGTTTCCATTGATCTTACAAGCCACGCAGGATACTAATTGTTAATCATTTTCAAAACAAAATAAATATCAGAAACCTCAAGAAAATCTCCTGAGGTTTCTTGATTTTTAAGAAAAAATCTTGAAATTTGCAGTATGAAAAAACCTGTAATAGCTATCGACGGGTACTCGTCTACCGGAAAAAGTTCAATTTCTAAAGTCATTGCAGCAAAGCTGGGACTTATTCATCTGGATACAGGTGCGCTTTACAGAGGAGTAACATGGTTTGCTCTTCAGAACTGTTTAAATGACAGCGGAACCATTGATCTTGAGAAATTATTTTCTTCGTTTGATCAGATCGGGCTTGAATTTAAAAATCTTGATGGAGAACTGGTTCTTTTCCTGAATCATATTGATATTTCCAAAGCAATACGTACGAATGAAGTCTCGGAGAATGTAAGTTTTGTTGCCAAACAGAAAGAAGTAAGAGATTTTCTGCTTCAGTCTCAGCGCAATTTGGCAGAAAAAGGCGGCATTATTATGGACGGACGTGACATCGGGACAGTAGTTCTGCCAAATGCGGAATATAAATTTTTTCTTACCGCAAGTATCGATGAAAGAACCAGAAGACGTTATCAGGAACTGATTTCTTTAGGAATTGAAGCAGATGAACAGCAGGTGAAAGAAAACCTTATAGAACGCGACAGAATAGACAGCGAACGCGAAATCGCCCCGTTAAAGCAGGCTGAAGATGCCATTGTTATTGATAATACCAATATTTCTAAGAAAGAAACTATTGATGAGATTTTATCTCACATCCAAAAGATTTAACATTTTTTAATAGATGTCTTTCTCCTTTGGTATGTTAATTGTACATTTCATCATAAGTAAAAAGCTAATATTATTAACTATTAAAAAAAACGAAAATGTCTAAAAAAAACAATACAGCGGGTATTTTGGCAGGACTTCTTGCAGGTGCTGCGGCAGGTGTTATCTTAGGAATGCTTTATGCTCCTGAAGAAGGTAAAGAAACAAGAAAGAAAATTAAAACTAAAGCGAACGATCTTAAAGATCAGGCTAAAAATAAATACGGAGAAGTTTCTGAAAAAGTAAAAGACCAGTATGGTAACATCTCTTCTACTTTTAAAGAAACAGCAAACAGCGTTGCAAACACCGTAAAAGACGGATATGATAAATACAAAGATCAGATCGTTTCTAAAACTGCAGACGTAGTAAAAAATGTAGAATCTGAACTAAATGATCTAAAATAATAATATAGTTTATTTTTTTAGGTAAATTATGAGAAGGAACTTTATAAATGAAAGTTCCTTTTTTTGTAACTTTAAAGAAAAACAATGATTGAAACTATTAAAGAATACGCTTCAAAAAGGATCGATCTCCTGAAAATTGAAGCTACCGAAAAATCCTCTCTTTCGGCAGGAATGATCACCTATTTCGTGGTTTTGCTGGTCGCTTTTGGTTTTTTCATCATTCTGTTCAACTTCGGAATTGCCTTTCTTATCGGTAAAGCATTGGGCGACCAGTCTTACGGATTCCTTATTGTAGCTGCATTCTATCTTTTAACAATGATTCTTATCGTGCTGTTTAAAAAGAAAATCGTAAATTATGTGGCAGATCAGGTAATTAAATTTTTAAATCATTAAACTATGAGCAGAAAATATGAAAGCTTAGAGGAACTGAGAAGAAAGAAAAAGCTGCTGAAGCAGGAAATAGACGGTCTGGAAGATCTCCTTACCTTCAAAAATACCAAGGAAAGCCTTAGTGCTTTTACCAATGGCTTAACAGACCAGTACCTTCAGGAAAAAGTAGATGAAGACGGTGATGAAAAAGTAGTTCTGCGAAAAGATGTTATTGCTAAACAGATTACTTCCGAAATTAAAGGAGCTCTGATCAATAAAAATACAGCAATGGGAATAGCCAATTCTGCCTTCAAAGGAGATGCGGCGGATATTATGATAAACCTTGCAGTCACAACATTTGTCGGAAATTATGCCAGAAAAAACTTTAAAAGTTCAAACTGGAAGAATAAATTAATTGGCGCTGCGATGATCTATCTCGCTCCTGTCGCCTTAAGATATGTAAGAAAAAAACTTGAAACGTATCAGAAAAACAAAAGTGTTTCGAGTATGGAACAGCTTATTTAAAGTTTGAGGGTTTTAGAGTTGGAGTGTTTAAGAGTTAATCTCATTACGCTCCCATTCTAAAACCCTTTAATATTTGATTAAACCTCAAGATCTGTCTATTGATCTTTTTCACACAAACCCTCCAATTCTCTCACTCTATTACTCACTTCCTCCAAACAACTGTCCTAAAATAATCCCTGCTGCCATTGAAACATTAAGACTTTCTGTAGACTGCGATTTTCCGAATCTTGGGATCATCACACTTTTATGAAGCAGTTTTTCCGTTTCCGGACGCATCCCATTGCCTTCATTTCCTAAAATTAAATTCATTTTTTCAGGTCTTTCGAAAGAATAAATATTTTCACCGTCCATATCGGTTCCGATGTTGATATTTCCTGTTTCGGATAAATATTCAGTCAGGTTTGTATAAACGATATTTACCCTCGTAAAAGATCCCATACTTGCCATAATAACTTTAGGATTATAGAAATCTACGGTATCTTCACTGCAGATAATCTGCTCGATGCCGAACCAGTCTGCAAGACGGATCATCGTTCCCAGATTTCCGGGATCCTGAATCCCATCCAAAACCAACTGGAGATTTTTATCCTCTGCTTTTTCTTCAGGATGAAGATAACAGACCGCCACAGAATCTTTTGGATTTTGCAGAAAACTGATTTTTTTCAACTCATTTTCAGAGATATGAGTTACCGGAGCTTCCATACGGTCTAATTTTTGCGGATCCGTAGAAAATATTTCTTTAATTTTAAATCTGGAATCGGGAAGTTCACGAATGATTTTATTACCTTCAACCAAAAACAAATTGTATTTTTGCCTGAACTTCTTTTTATCTAAAGACTGTAAAATTTTTATTGTATGAGCTGTAAGCATTATAAGAATTCTCCTCAAAAGTATTATAAAATAATATCATTTGCAACATTTGTAGGTCTCCTTTATGCTTGTAGTACCACTAAAAAAGTTCCGGACGGCGAATATTTGCTGGTAAAAAACAATTTTCAGTTTGAAGATAAGAAAGAACCCTTCGATGGCGAACTGAAAGATTACGTACAGCAGAAGCCCAATAAAAGACAGCTTCTTTTCATGCCTTTAAGCCTTTGGCTTTACAATGCTGCCAATCCCAAATACGACACGCTTCTTAACGAGTACATGACGTACCCTAATGAACTGAGAAATCAAAAACTGAGAGATTCTCTATTCATTAAATACAACATGAAAAACAGTGTGGGTAAAAGTCTGTTTTTCGACAGGTTATACCACAACTGGGGTTCTGCACCGGTGATTCTCGACCAGACAAAAACTTCAAAAAGTGCGGAATCTATCCAGAAAAGAATGACGTACCGCGGCTATTGGGATGCAGAGGTGAAATTTAAGCATGAACTTGATTCCGCTGCAAAAAAAGCTGCCGTTAATTATTTTATTACCCACAACCAGCCTACTTATATTAAGGATTATTATTACAACATATCAGATCCAAATATCAAAAGCCTTTATCAGCAGAAAATCCGGGAAACTCTTATAAAGAAAGGACAAATTCTGGATCAGACCATTTTGGAGAAAGAAGTTGGAAGGATTAATGATCTTATGAGGGAGTATGGATATTACCGTTTTAACAGTTTAGGCGATGAGGTAGGTTTTGTGGCAGATTCTCTTAAAAGCACAAAACAGGTTCCGCTGGTTCTGGAAATCCGCAAAGATTCTCTTGATAGTCCTTATAAACAGGCAACCATCGGAAATATTGATGTTGCCATCGTAGACGAGGCAAAAGATTTTCCGAATAATACAAGAAAAGACAGCTTAAGAGGTATCCGTTTTCATAAAACAGACAACAGCTACGATTCCCGTGCGATCTGGAGAGCCATCATCGTAGGAAACAAACAGGTTTACGATCAGAAAAAGCTAGATCTTACCAAAAGAAATATTCTGGCAATGAATAATTTCAGCATTCTGAAAGCCAGAGATTCTTTAAGAAGAGGTGGCGGTACAAGCCCGAATGACAGCATCGTAGATGTAATGTACGTACTGAAACCGCTTCCGAAATACGACCTGAAAGTGGGAACAGATTTAAACTATTCCGAAGTCCTGAATTTCGGGGTTTCTCCTTCCATCGATCTTACCACGAGAAATATTTTTGGAGGGGCGGAAAACCTTACAACCAGTCTTTCCGGAACTTTCGGGCGAATCGTAAATCCTAAAAATATTGATAACAGGATCTGGGCTTACGAAATCTCGGCGCAGGCTTCATTGAATTTTCCCAGATTGCTTTTGCCTTTTGATTATTATAAATTAATTCCGAAAAGATACAGCCCAACCTCCTCTATTACTCTGGGTGTTTCAGATCAGAGTAACATCGGTTTGGGAAGACTTAACTTTAATACCGGTCTGAATTATCTGGCAACGGTAAATGATAAAGTAACGCACAGACTTACCTTATTTAATACGCAACTGAGTTTAACGAAGAACAAAGATGCGTATTATGATTATTTCGTTAACGATAATGCTATCCGTGAAGAGTTTTTCGCAGATTATTTCGCTTACAACTCATCGGTATATCAGGAATTTAAAGCCGGATTACTGACGATTGATCAGGTTTCGCAGCGCATTATTGAAGACACGACCTATCTTCAGGGATTAAATCAGCAGGGAGTTGACCGGTTTGTAGCCTTTGTGGGAACTTTGGTAAATAAAGACCGACAGACTCAGGATGTTTTGATTTCTTCTTTCATTTATAATTTTATTTACAATGAGATAGGGAAAAAAGATTATCCAAATGCTTTTTATTTTAACGGAAAAGTAGAACTGGCAGGAAATATCTTTAGTATTTTTAATCAGAAAAGAAATGACGGAGGTGTTGTTACCAGTCCGGAAAGAACCATTTTCAATATTCCTTATGCGCAGTTTGTGAAATTTGATCTTGATTTTAGAAAATATTTTAAATTCGGAAACAATACTTTAGCGCTTCGTCAGTTTATCGGAGTCGGAATTCCGTACGGAAACTCTTCCAATATGCCTGTCATCCGTTCTTATTTCAACGGTGGACCGAATGACATCAGAGCATGGGTTCCTTTCGGAGGATTGGGTCCTGCAGATTCTCAGGTGGATGAAAGAGTTCGAACATATATGACTGATAATTTAAAACTGACTACGAATATCGAATTCAGGATGCCTTTTAATGATATGTATGAAGGCGCTCTTTTTACGGACATCGGTAACATCTGGAGTCTTAAAAACTACAACAACGGATATGGAGATGAGTTTAAATTTAACAAATTCATCAGACAGGTTGGTGTAGGAAGCGGTTTCGGATTAAGGGTAAATATTGCCTACATTAAACTGAGACTGGATTTAGCCTATAAAATGTACGAACCCAACAGACCGGAAGGTGAAAGATGGAGACTGAAATACATTCAGCCGTTTAAACCTACTCTGAATATTGCATTCGGATATCCTTTCTAAAAAGTATAACAGGTAGTATCTCTAAATGATATTGCCTGTTTTTTTAATCCGGCGAAATTCCTAAAGCAAAATATACCACTGCAACCGTTCTCGCAAGAATTTCTCTGAACTGATTTCTGTAATAACTTTCAGGTTTTGTAACATCCTGCGCGTCAAAACCTAATGCATTCATATTGTTATTTCTGGCAAATAATAAAGCACGAAGATTGTGAAATCCCTGAGAAACAATAATTACATTGTCTTTTCTATACACATCTTTACATCGGAGAATACTTTGATAGGTATTAAAGCCTTTCGGATCTTCCATAATAATTTCCTCAGGAACTCCTTCCTGATAAATAAGATAGTTTTTCATAGCAGCAGGCTCATCATATCCTTTGCTTTTTTCACCGCTTACAAGAATTTTCCGGATTTTCCCGTGATGATAAAGCAAGGCTGCCGCATCCATTCTTTTCGTAAAATAAGGATTGGATACGCCGGATCTCATTTTGGGTGAAGTTCCCAAAACCAGAGCTACTTCTCTTGGAGGAATTTTTGAAATTTTGGTATAGGTTCTTCCGTCTGTAAGCGCAAAAACCCACGCATTGGCGAGACATATCAACAGAATTCCCATTTCTATTGATATGAATATCAGGTTAAATATGTTTTTTATTATTCTCAACTAAGGTCAAAGTTAAGCTTTATTTTTTTGCTTTTAGCAATCGACATACAAGCCAAAATATGTCCTCTCTCCTCTTCATTCTCCGTTAAATATTCATTTTCAAGCAATTCTACATCGCCCTCCTCCAGAATACACTCACAGCTTCCGCAAATTCCCGATTTGCAGGAATACGGAACCTGAAATTTCTGTACAAGTAACTGCTGCAAAATTCTTTCCTCGTTGGTCGGAAGTATGGTAGTATATTCTTTTCCAAGCATTTTAAAAGCCAGCTCAACGTTTTCTAATAACGGAAATTCTTTTTCTACAGGATAAATATCGTCATTAAATTCTTCAAAAAGCTCAAAATGAATATTTTTTTTCGGAATTCCGTGATGATAACATGCATTGGCAAGAGTTTTTATCATTTCTCCTTTTCCGCAGATCAGAACTTCATCCACCGCATCCCAAATGGTAGATTCTTCATCCGTATCATCCAGATGAAGGATCTGGTTGATGATAAGACTTAATTTTTTATCATCCAGTCTTCCATGGAAAAAACTATTGGCGGTTTTCTCTCTGGAGAAAAAATAAAAAATCTGCAATCTTTCTCCGTGCATTGTAGCGAGCCGATCCAGTTCATCTCTGTAAATCAGATCTTCAGAACTTTTATTTCCAAAAAATAAAAATAATCTTGTTCTCGGTTCATTGTGAAGAATATTTTTAAAATGACTTAAAATCGGCGTAATTCCTATTCCCGCCGCAAATCCTACAATGGTTCTGAATTCGCTGGGTTTTGAAATTAAAGTAAATCTTCCGTTTGGCTCACTTACCAATAACTCATCGCCTTCATGATAATTTTTAAATAACTCTGAAGAAGCTCCTTCAGGAGAATTTACCTTTATACCTAAAGTAATTTTTTGTTCGTACGGAGCAGAAGTCATCGAATAATCATTGATGATTTCCTTACCGTGAGCGTGAAATTGTATGCTGACAAACTGACCGGCATCAAACCTGAAATTTTCTTTCAGATTATCCGGAATCTCGAATTCCAGAGAAAAAGTATTTTTGGTCAGTTCTTCCTTTTTCGCTATTTTTAACCAATGAAACTGTGTAAGTTTCCCTTTATAGATTTGTTGTTCCATAACTTCAACTCAAAAATAGATAAAAAATAATTTATGAAGAAGATAATTTTATCCACGCTTGTAGTTTTTTCACTCGCAAGCTGTAAAAAGGAAAATCAACAAAGTGAAGAAACTTCCACGGTTACGGATTCTGTTGCAGTTTCTGAACCAAAAGTCTCTCAATCTGCTTTAAAGACATTTACAAATGAGCAGGCAACTGAATTTTTAGGCAAAAAAAATGACACGCTGTATGTCACGAATTTTTTTGCAACATGGTGCGGTCCATGTGTAAAGGAAATTCCTCACTTTAAAAGTAAGATTGAAGAGCTTAAAGGCAAACCGGTAAAAATTACTTTTATTAGTCTGGATAGTAAAGAAGAGTGGACTACAAAAGTTCCGCAGTTTGTACAAGAACAGGGGATTGAAAAAAACACAATTCTTTTGGACGGTGCTTCGCTTGACGGTAATTTTTTTACTTCTAATTTTAAAGAGTGGACAGGAAATGCAATTCCGTTTACATTCATGAGAAAAGGGGATAAAACTGATGAAACTTTAGGGATGATCAGTGAAGAGCAGCTTAACCAAAAAATCAATTCTTTATTAAAATAAACTTCAGACGTTTTATGTCAGACAAGTTTAAAATCCTGTGTTTCGTTTTATTAATCGCCATTATTTTGGCAGCGGTTATTAATCTGAATACAGGATTTTTAAGTTTACATTTTCAGGACTTTTGGGGAGAATCTTCCAACAGCCAGATTGCGGAAATACGTGTGAACCGTGTTTTGGTAATGCTTTTGGCAGGAATTTCTATCCCAACTTCCGGTTTTCTGATGCAGGAATATTTTCAGAATCCTCTTGCGGGACCGGATATCTTAGGAATTACTTCCATTGCCAGTTTATCTGTCGCATTTTACATCTTTTTTTCGCACGATCTTCTCATCCCGGAATTTCTTCAGAACAGTTTTTTAAGCTTTGCAGCCATCGGCGGAAGTCTTTTACTGATGCTGATTCTTCTTTCCATTTCCAAAAAATTTCAGGATAAATCTTACCTCATTATTTTTGGGTTTCTGGTTTCGGCTTTTGCAGGAGCTATTGTTTCTCTGTTGCAGTTTTATGGAGAAGATCAGAGTCTTAAAAACTATATTTTATGGTCTTTCGGAGCGAATAATATGGTTTCAAGAAATCAGATTTATGTTTTATCTGTTTTAATAATAATCGGCTTGTTTGTCTGTTTTAAAACAATAAAACCATTGATAGGAAATTCATTGGGAACTTCATATGCACAAAGTCTGGGAGTTAATCTCAATCAGCTTAAACTATTTATTATTGCGGCCTCTTCCCTTCTTTCTGCTTCTATCACCGCTTTTCTAGGTCCTATCTTATTTATCGGAATCATTGTTCCGCATTTCAGCAGACTGATTTATAATCCGGCAAAGCTTTGGCAGCAATGGATTTTAAACATGATGCTGGGAATGCTGATGATGCTTTTTTTCTCCATCATCGCAGAAAAAACACAGATTCCTTTAAATGTTATAAGCTCCGTTTTCGGAATTCCCGTAATTTTACTGATGCTTTTGAACCAGAATAAGATTTAATATTGTTGGTTTTTCACAAAGGCGCAAAGTTATTTTTATAATTTTGCGTTTAAGGCGCAAGGATTTTATCTTTGATAAAATTTAGGATCGCAAAATTATTACAAAATTAACGCAGTACACTTGCTGAAAATCTTTGATTTTCTTGCGCCTTTGCGAAAAACCAACACAGGATAAAATAAAAACGCAACACAAATGACAGAAAACGAATTATCAAAGATTGTCTTTGAGATAGGATTAAAAATTCATAAAAAACTAGGAGCCGGATTATTTGAGCATGTTTACGAAGAATGTTTATTCTACGAACTTAAAAAAGCCGGACTTTTTGTAGAAAAACAGAAGTTACTTCCAATTGTTTATGAAGAATTAAAAATTGAAAGTGCTTTCAGATTAGATATGATTGTCGAAAACAAATTAATTTTAGAGATAAAAACTGTTGATTATATTAACTCAACGCATAAAGCACAACTTCTAACTTATCTCAAAATGACGAATTGTAATTTAACGTGAACTCGACGCTAAAATATTGAATTATATTTAGTTTTCCTTGCCATCTATGCATTTATCCAGTTCGGG